>JAYWAR010000385.1:0-10086 GCA_043782285.1 Akkermansiaceae bacterium
GGAGATTTGCGCGAGGCGGCCGTCGATGGGTGAGTAGGCATACGTTGCTTGTGCTTCGACGAGGGTCGAGGCGGGGGTGCTCCCCAAGATGAAGCCGGTATCGCGGAGGAGGGCGTCGTGACTGCGGTCTAAAATACGGCTGAACTCGTAGCTGCCGTTGTGATCGAGGTCGTAACGGGTGGTTTCGCTGGCGAGGGTGACGGTAGTGACGGTAGTGACGGTTGGATCCTTAGAATTTGGGCGGGGAGGTTTCTAACGACCAGCGGATCTTTTGAGCAGGGACGGAATCGGCATGGATGAAATGAGTCGGGAGGATTATCTACTTTGTGCTTAAACTGCTGAATTTAAGTCAGAGCTTGTGGGGCGTTGAGCTGAGATGCGGCAGTAAGATACTTCGCGGTATGGATCGCGCTGGACTCTGCGGTGTGGCTTAGACAAAATTTGAAGCATGAAACCTCGTTTTTCACCATCGCCCGGCAGCCAAGGTAAACAGGCGCGCGAGAACCGCCACGTCCAGACGGTGGAAACCCCCATCCCGTCGTTGGATGAGGACGACGTGATCGCGATCGTCGCGAAACACGCGGTGCCTTTTGTGCTGATTCTCGATTGCGTGCAGGACCCTCATAACCTCGGAGCAATCCTCCGCACGGCCGATGCCGCTGGGGTGCATGTGGTGGTTGCGCCGAAGGACAAAGCCGTCGGAATCACCGAAACTGTGCGTCGAATTTCGGTGGGTGCCGCGGATCACGTGCCTTTCGCTCAAGTGACCAATCTCGCCCGAACCATGGAAAAACTCAAAGCAGCCGGTTTATGGCTGGTCGGGACATCGGACCATGCGACCTCGAAGTCGATTTACGAACTCGATCTCAAGGGGCCACTCGCGCTGGTGCTTGGGGCTGAGGACAAAGGCATGCGCCGCTTGACCGAGGAAAACTGCGATTTTCTCGCTCGTATCCCGATGGCGGGTCAAGTCGAGTGCCTGAATGTTTCGGTGGCGACGGGCGTCTGTTTGTTTGAGGCGGTGCGTCAGCGCCGACTTGCCCTTGGATGAGCCGGTACGGGTGCTATCCGACCTGCATTTGGGGCACAAAATTTCGCGGATCGAGCAAGTATCAGGACTTCGGCCCTTGATCGCCGGTGCGGCGACGGTGATTTTCAATGGCGACACTTGGCAAGAATTGGCCCGGCCCTTTCGCCAACGCTCGACCGAAATGTTGGAGGAATTGAAAGCTTTGTGCCAGGCAGAGGGTGCGACTGCGGTTTTTCTTTCTGGCAACCACGATCCGAATTGGCCTGGGCCCGGCTGGCTGGAGTTGGCGGAAGGCCGGATTGTGATTACCCACGGCGATGCCTTGCTGTTCGCGAGCTCGCCATGGAAGCGGGAAATTCTGCTTAACCCAGCGCGAGTCGTGGAGATATGGCGTCAATATCCCCAAGCCGATTGGGCGGTGGCCGCCCGGCTGCAAGTGGCCCGGCAAATTGCTCACGACTTGTGCTCGGTCGAGTATCCATCAGGGCGAAATTTGTTGTTGAGAGCGTGGGACGCGATGCTACCGCCAAGGCGAGCCTTCCAGATGCTGGATGCATGGACGAGCCAAGGCACGGCTGGGGCGAAATTTTGTGCCGACTATTTCCCGCAGGCAGAAATTTTAATCATCGGCCATTTTCACTGCCAGGGCAGTTGGTTGAGAAATGGCTACCGGGTGATCAATACCGGCTCATTTACTCCGCCGGGAGCAGCCCATTGGGTCGAGTGGAACCAAGGTTTGCTAAGCCGTGGGCGGGTCGAGGAAACAGCTGGAATTTTCCGCAAAGGCGAGATTTTAGACGTCTGGCGGGTTTAGGTGACCGCGATTGGGGAAGATGGTACACGAGGACGGGATCGAACCGCCGACCAATCCGGTGTAAGCGGACCGCTCTACCGCTGAGCTACTCGTGCAGGGGCAGGGCCGGAAGCTGCCGGAGGATTTCACCAAGATCAAGCCAAGAGTGCAAAGAACACCCGGGTCTTCCCCATTTGTCGCCTTACAAGCTTGCGAGCGCGTCGTCGGGGTGGTTTGTTGCGTGAACGAATGCATTTGCGCCTCTCCGATCAAGAACTCGCCACGCTGGTGGAAATGGTCAGCCTCGCGGCCAACGTGGCCTCGTGGAATCAGAAGGAAACGGCCAATGACCAAGTGTCGGCATTTGAAAATTTGGAAAGTAAGATTCTGGAAAAAGCCGGGCATTCCGGCCTAGGTGACTGGATTGAGTTCGACGAAGAGACCCAGCGTTTCCGGGTCAAAGCGGAAAAAGAAGAGCACTTGTTTTACCACGAATGCTACGAAGAATTCCGCAACGAAAGCTTTTGGGACGAAATGGCGGTGCGCCTCGCGGATCGTGATTTGGCACGGGCAATCGGTTTCGAACAATGGGAAAAACTCAGCGAAGAAGACCGCCGTGCCCGCACCGTGGCTTGGGAAAAACGCTACTGGGAAGAATTTTCCAAGCGTGGCGTCGAACGCGTGGTGGTAGTGACGCCACCGGTCGAAGGTTAAGCGAAGCCAGTCTCTGCGGCAAACCCCGCCGCCTCTCAAGCTTCACGGCGGCATCATGTAGCCGAGCAAGGCCGCCAAACGTTCACGCAATTTCAAGCGTGGAACGATGGCGTCGATCAGCCCATGCTCCAGCATGAACTCGGCGGTCTGAAAGCCTGGCGGCAAATTTTGGTGAGTGGTTTCCTTGACCACCCGCGGGCCAGCGAAGCCGATCATGCACTTGGGCTCCGCCAAATTGATGTCGCCGATGGTGGCGAAAGAAGCGGTGACGCCACCGGTTGTCGGATGAGTCAGCAGCGAGATATAAGGCAACTTAGCTTCCGCAAGCCGAGCCAAGGCACCACAGGTTTTCGCCATCTGCATCAACGACAGCATTCCTTCCTGCATCCGTGCCCCTGATGAGGCGGAAACAATGATCACTCCTCGTTTTTCCGCGATCGCCATCTCGATCGCACGGGTGATTTTTTCACCCACTACCGAGCCCATTGAACCGGCGAAAAACTTGAAATCCATCACCGCGATCATCGCCCGTTGGCCGTCGATGCAAAGCCGGCCGCAGATTACCGCGTCATCCAGTCCGGTCTTGACTCGCAGCCCAGCGGTTTTTTCCGCATAACCGGCGAAACCGAGTGGGTTGGCGGAAATGAGCCCGATTTCCGTTTCTTCGAAGGAATCCGGATCAGCCAACATTGCAATCCGCTCGCGCGAGTCGATCAGGAAATGATGGCTGCAATGAACGCAAACATGAAGGTTTTGCTTGAGTTCGAGGGTGTGGATCAAAGCGCCGCAATCCGGACATTTGACCCATAGCCCCTCGGGCATGTCTTCACGTCGGTCGAGGCTGCGGAGGCGAGGTTTGCTGAAAATGCCCATGTGATTGGAAAGTTACGGTCGGTCACGAACTGCGACGGCAGATTGCTCGTGAACGCGAAACTAACGCCACCGAAGGACGACGACAATCCCCTTTTGCAAGTTCTGTGCCCATGGCGTGTCGTTTGCATTTGGCCGAACGCCGAGCTGAAATCCGGAGCCGCGCCGCTGAGCGACGAAGGGAAATTGATCCATTTGAGCGGCGAGGTGACGACTGCCGAAAGCTTGACTGACCCGATGTTTGCAGGGGTTCAATCCGCGATTCGGCTTACACGTGATGTTGAGATGGATCAGTGGCAAGAAGACCCGAAATCCGAAACCCATAAGAAACTCGGCGGTGGCACTGAAACCCAAACGACTTACAGTTACAATCCCGTCTGGTCAGCCGAGCCGATTCCGTCCAGCGAGTTTAAACAAGCGACCGAGCATCAAAATTCCTCAATGACGATTGCCAAATTGTCAGTGACTCATGCGGAAAAGGTGACGCTCGGAAAGTTCGTTGTTTCGCCGACCATGGTCGAGAAACTGCCGGGTGATCAGCTGCTCTCGCTCACCGCCGCAGACTTGAAAAACCTTCCCACGAATTTGCAAGCCAAGGTCAAATGTGAGGGCGATGCATTTTAGGTGGCGGCGAGCCCGGGAGCTGTGGCGACGGCAGAAGTCGACCCGAGCGCGCCAGTCGTCGGTGACCAGCGGGTGAAATTCACGGTATTGAAACCTGCGAAGTTCAGCATTCTCGCCATGCAGAGTGGCGAAACGCGGGTTGTTTATCCGACTAAAGCCGGCCGGGAGATCGGACGTGCCGAGTCGGGTGAGGTTCCGGCAGCGGCGATGTTTCAACACGCGGAGCATGAGAATTCATTGCTGAGTTGGGGTTTACGCTTGGTCAGTGCCCTTTTGATGGATCTTGGGTTGATGATGATTTTACGGCCGTTTGTGATCGTGGCCGATATGTTGCCGTGGCTTGGTGATTTGCTGGGTGTCGGCGCGGCATTCGCGTCGCTGGTGGTAGCCACCATTTTTTCGACCGTGATCATCGCGGTGGCTTGGTTTGCCGTGCGGCCCTTGCTGTCAGTCGCACTGGTGATCGCTGCAATCGGTGGGTTTGTCGTGAGTCACAAGATTACGGCAAAGAAACCGGCGAGTTAGAAATTTCCACCATTTTCGACATTTTGAGGATTGTCGAATAATTAGGATTTGTTTAATTTTTCGCATCGAAGCGTTGGAATTGTTTTCAAGCTTGCGCTTTAAGTTTTTTCCCTCACTCGTCCGTGGCCCAAACTCTAAAAATTTTAATCGCATGTGGCGGGACAGGCGGTCATTTATTTCCGGGGATTGCGGTGGGTGAGGCGTTGCGAGCGCGTGGCCACGAGGTGATGCTGTTGATCTCGGAGAAGAAGGTCGATTTCGAGGCATCGGCGAAATACACGCATTTGGATTTCAGGACTTTACCGGCAGTGGCCAAGCCGCCGACGCTGTCGTTGCGGATGTTGCCATTTTTGTGGAAATTGTGGAATTCGATGGGTCATTGCAAGCAGCTGATCCGCGAGTTTCAAGCCGACGCGGTACTTGGGATGGGCGGTTTCACCTCGCTGCCGCCAGTCTATGCCGGGCACCGCTTGGGGCTCAAAACCTTCATCCATGACTCGAATGCCCGGCCTGGTCGCGCCAATGTGATGACCAGCCGTTTTTGCACGCGAGTATTTCTCGGTGTGGATGCGGCGAAGCCATTTTTTCCAAATCGGGAAACCGTCACTACCGGCACGCCGGTCCGCCCGGAAATCACCACCCTGCCTTCTCGCGCCGCTGCTGCTGCACTTTTCGGACTTGAGCCTGACCGCCCAACACTGGTGGTGACTGGTGGCAGCCAAGGAGCTCGGCGCTTGAACGAGTTGAGCGCTCAAGCGGCCGCCAGCTTGCCACCGGAAACCCAAGTGCTGCACATTGCTGGAGCACTTGATTTTCAGCGAGTTTCAGAAATTACTCACGGTCGGGCGGGTTACAAAGTTTTGGGGTTTTGCGACCAAATGCCGGCAGCCTATGCGCTTGCGGATTTAGTGATCGCACGTTCTGGAGCTTCGAGTTTGACAGAAATCGCCAGCGCCGGTAAGCCGTCGATTTTAGTCCCCTATCCATTTGCGGCAGACGATCACCAGAGTCGCAATGCCGAAGTTTTCGCCGCGGCGGGTGCCGCCAAACTGGTTCAAGAAAACGATCTCGACGCGGCAAAACTTGCGGCTTTGGCCACTTCGATTCTGCAAGACTTGCCAACTTACCAGCGCATGGCACAAGCGGCTCGCGCACTTGCCGTTCCCGACGCCGCGGACCGGGTTTGTGCCGCCATCGAAGCTACCCTCTCGCCACTATGATCGAACTCAGCCAGCGCCTTACTGACCGGAATAACCTGCTCCAGATCCATCTTATCGGGGTAGCCGGTTCCGGCATGAGCGGGCTGGCATTGTTGTTGCTCGGGATGGGCCACAAGGTCAGTGGCTCGGACAAGGTCACCACCGCAGAAACGGAGCGGATGCAAGGGCTGGGCCTGGTTTTTTCATCGCCACCTTCAGCGGCTGCGGTCAAAGGCTCAGACATTGTGGTTTATTCTTCGGCGATCAAGCCAGCCAATCCTGCTTACGCCGCCGCAAAGAAAGCAAAAATCCCCTTATTTCGCCGTGCCGAGTGTTTGGCGGCGATTCTCCACACCAAAAAAGGCATCATCATTGCCGGTACCCACGGTAAAACCACCACCTCGGCGATGACTGCGCACGTCTTGCGTGAAGCCGGGCACAAACCCAGCCACTACGTCGGCGCGGAAATCCCGATCCTCGGCGCGAACGCGAAATGGTCGGAAGAAGGCGAGTTTATGGTGGCGGAAGGCGATGAAAGCGACGGCACGCTGGCGCTCTACCGGCCAGAACATGCGGTGATTCTCAACATCGAAGCTGAACACCTCGATTTTTACCGAGATCTTGAACACATTCGCGAAGTTTTCACTCAACTCGCCGATCAAACGACAGGCAAACTGGTGTATTGTGCCGAAGACTCGGTGGCCCGCGAGGTTTGCGCGGGCCGTAAGCAGGCGATTTCGTATGGCTGGGAAGATGCCGACTACACCGCCACCGAGCTCCGGGATCTCAAAGGCTCGTCGGCATTTACCGTGAAAAAACATGGAGTGGTTCTGGGTGATGTTGAACTCGGGATTCCGGGCAATCACAATGTGCTTAACTCGCTCGCCGCGATTGCCTTAGCCGACAGTTGCGGGGCTGATTTTACCTTAGTCGCGCGTGCCCTTGCGACCTTCGCCGGTGCAAAACGCCGGTTTGAAACTAAATATCTCTCCCCGAATTATCGGATTATTGACGACTACGGTCATCACCCCTCCGAGCTCGCTGCGACCTTACAGACCGCCCGCTCGCTGAAGTCGAAACGGCTTATCGTTTTTTTCCAACCACACCGCTACACTCGGACTCAAGCTCTCGCGGATGATTTCGGCAAAGTGCTGCAATCGGCAGACGTGGTTTTCATCACTGACATTTATGCAGCCTCAGAAAAGCCAATCAAGGGGATCTCCGGTCAAACTCTGATCGATGCGATGAAAGTCCACGGCGACATCCCTGCCACCTACCTGCCGGACCTCGCCACCGCCCATCACGAACTTGGCCACGCTCTGCAACCGGGAGATTTGTTAATCACCTTAGGTGCGGGAAATGTCCACGAAGCTGGCACCCGCCTCGCCGCCGATCTCAAAATCCTCGAGGAAATGCGCGGGCTGATGCCGGCCGGTGAAATTGACGGTAAACTCTACGAACCGATGAGCCGTCACACCACGTTATTGGTTGGCGGCCCGGCGCAGTACTGGATGGAACCTCACGGGTTTTACGGCTTTGCTTTTCTCGTTGATTACTGCCGCGAGCGCGGGATTCCGGTGCGAGTCGTCGGCCGCGGCTCGAATTTGCTGGTCCGCGACGGCGGCATCCGCGGTGCCGTGATTCATCCGACAGGTGGGGTTTTCTCGGAGGTCAGTGTGGATGGCCGTGGCCACATCACCGCTGGAGCTGGGGTCCGTTTAAAAAAGCTCGCGAGCATTGCTGGCGGCAGCGGCATCGGCGGCTTCGAGTGGATGGAAGGCATCCCCGGCAACGTCGGCGGGGCGCTGAGGATGAATGCTGGGGCGATGGGGATTGAAACTTTTGATCAAGTTGTTCGGGTCACTTTCCTGGATGAAGATGGGGTGATTCGCACTCGCGAGCGCGAGGAGATTGTTGCCCAATACCGCAATGTTGCTGAGCTACGGCGGAATTTTGCGCTGCAAGCGGTCTTCAAAGGCAAAAATGACACGGCGACCAAGATCAAAGAGCGCTGGGATGCGTCGCGTGAAAAACGCAAAGCCACTCAACCGATCGCCGCATCTGCAGGCTGCACTTTCAAAAACCCCGAATTCATCGCCGCCGGGCGTTTCATCGACTCAATGGGCCTCAAAGGCACCACTTGCGGTCAAGCGGCGGTTTCGGAAGTCCATGCCAATTTCGTGGTCAACCAAGGTGGCGCTTCAGCTCTGGAAATCTTAACGCTCATCGAGTTTATCCAAGAAAAAGCCCGTGATGAACGACGGATCGAACTCGAAACAGAACTCAAAATCTTGGGTGAAGACGAAGCTGCCTTTTAAAATCCTGCGACCCACCCTGCTAACTTCTTACCGAACATGCTGCATACCCCAAAAATCGCCGTGCTGATGGGCGGCCCCGGCACCGAGCGTGCGGTCTCGCTGGCTTCCGGCCAAGCGGTGCTTAAAGCCTTGCTTGGGCTTGGCTTCGACGCAGTCGCGGTGGATGTGACTCAATTTGAAATCGAGCTACCTCCCGGCACCGACCTCGCTTTCAATGTCATCCACGGCACTTTTGGCGAAGACGGCCGGCTGCAACAAATCCTCGACGCCCGGGGGATCGCTTATACCGGGGCCGGCTCAGCCAGCAGCCACCTCGCTTTTGATAAAAATTTGGCGAAAGCCGCTTTTGTGGCCCACGGCGTACCCACTCCACGAGCGGAAATCATCGATGTTTCAAAGGGCCCCCGACTGCCCTCATTTGCGGCGCCTTTTGTGGTCAAGCCACCCCGCGAAGGCTCCAGCGTCGGCGTCCACATCGTCCGCCAGCAAGCGGAGGCCGAGGCGGCGATGGCGGATGCGGCAAAATACGGCGACGAGATCCTCGTCGAGGAATTTATCGCAGGTAAAGAGCTCACGGTCGGGATTCTCAATGGCGTCGCCTTGCCAATCGTTCAAATCACCCCGCCCGCTGGAGTTTATGATATGGCGAGTAAATATCCTTGGCTGAGCGGCGCTACTGGCAGCGAATATTCCTGCCCCGCCGATCTCGACCTCGAAACCACGCTCTTAGTCCAAGCTGCGGCCCTCGCCGCCCATCGTGCGCTCGGCGTGGAAATCTATTCGCGGGTCGATGTCCTGCTGGATTCCTCCAACCGCCCTTTCGTGCTCGAAGCCAATACCATCCCCGGCATGACGGAAACGAGCTTGCTTCCCAAGGCTGCTGCTGCCGCTGGAATTAGCTTCCCGCAGCTATGCCAAACCCTGGTCGAGCTGTCACTCCAACTTCGCGCTTAACATGTCAAATCGCCGGACCCATTCATCGCGTCGCCACTCGCATGTGCTCGAGGTCCGCGTGATGTCGCCGCGCCTCGCATGGCTCAAGCTGCTGAAATTCAGCAAGAATTTGGCCAAGCTCGCCGCGATCCTGGCGCTTGCTGCTGGCCTTGGCTGGGGCGTTTGGCTGGGAATTCAGCAAGCCTTTTACAAAAATCCGGATTTCCGGCTGCAAGTGATCGATCTCAATCCGAATCCGGTGATCGACGAGCTTAGCCTCGCTGAAATCACCGGGATCGACCTCACTGCCAGCCTATTTGACATCGACGTCGATGCGGTGGTTCGCAAACTCAAGGCCCGTCCCGAAATCGCGGAGGCTCGCGCCGAACGCAATTTGCCCGGCACTTTAAAGGTGCGGGTGGTCGCACGGAGCCCGCGAGCATGGATTTGCTGCGCCGAAACCGGACTTTCTCAAGTCCGCCGTATCGGAGCGATGCTCGTCGATCTTGGCGGCATCGCTTATCCCTGCCCCGAGCTGCAATTCGAATCTGCGCTGAAATTGCCGATTATTCAGCTCCCCGCTACTGCCAATCATGCGATCATCGCTGGCCAAGTTCTCAAGTGTCCGGAGCTGATTCACTGCTCGCGGCTGCTGGATGCGGCCTGTGAGGCGGACGCCGAAGCCATTCACTGGATCGAGTCGGTGAAGCAAGCGAATGGCTGGTCGCTGTTGCTGGTCACCCGCCAAGGGACTGCGGCGACTTTTGCGCTCGGCGACCACCCGCGTCAAATCCATAGCCTCAGGGCCGCGATGGATCACGCCAATCAGCAAGGCTACTCGATTGACACCATCAATCTCATTCCTAAGCGCAACATTCCCATCACCGTCCGCAACGACACTCGCATTCCTGCCGCTGCTCCACGTGCTGTCGGGCCAAGCACCGCCGAGCTTGGTGCAAATCGTCGTCGCAGCGATCTCAATACCCTTCTCAACCGCAACTGATCGCTTCCGCAATCCAAGCTCATGGCACGTCGCACTAAAATTCACGTCGGACTCGAAATCGGCACCAGCAAGACCTG
>JAYWAR010000386.1:0-3608 GCA_043782285.1 Akkermansiaceae bacterium
TCCAACGAGCCGGCTATGAGATACTCAAAGCCCACGACGGCCTAGAAGGTACCGAGCTAGCTCTTCGCGAGCGGCCCGATTTAATCCTTCTTGACCTGATGTTACCCGGCCGCGATGGCTACTCGGTTTTCCGCGAACTCCGGCGAGACCCTCGCACCGCGAATACTCCCGTCATTATGCTCACCGCGCGAGCGCAAACCGAAGATCGTATCCAAGGGCTTGAGGCTGGAGCTGACGATTATCTAACCAAACCTTTCAGCCCGAAAGAGCTAATGCTCCGCGTGCAAGCCATTCTCAAGCGTGCCGAAGCACCTCCCGGAGCGGTCGATTTCACCCATGGCCCCTTCCGTTTCGATAAAAACTCGCTGAAGTTCTATCTGGATAACGAGCCGACTGAACTCACCTCCACCGAGTTTAAATTACTGCTTTTCCTCTGCGAGCGGCCGGGTAAAACCCAAGACCGCAACGATCTACTCCGCAGCGTTTGGGGCTACAGCGACGCGACTCACAGCCGAACCCTCGACACCCACATGAAACGTCTGCGCCAAAAACTTGGCTCTCATGGCGGCTGGATTGAAACCATCCGCGGCATTGGCTACTGCATCGCAAAAGCTGAAGCATGACCCCTAATATCTCCAACTTCGCCACCCTCGTCGCGCTCGTCGCCTTGGCTATTTTCGCCTACCTTTACCGTGTTTCCCGCAAACAATCCGCGCTCGAAGTCCATACTTGGAAGCTCCGGCTTGAACTCGATCTCAAGCACGCACGCGACGAGCGCAACCGCTTGCTCGATGCCCTCGGTGACGCCTTCTTGCTCGTCGATGCACAAGCCAACATCCAGTTTGCCAACTCCGCGGCCCGCGCACTTTTCGGCGACCGCCAACTCCTCAAGCGACCCGTGAGTGAGGCGTTTCTTGACCCTCGCCTTGCCGATGCCTTGCTGCGTTGCTTGGCCACCGGCGAACCGGTTCAATCGCGGGTGGTCCTTCCTCAGCAAACCTCGCCGCGTGGCGATCTCGAAACCCGCGGTGTCAATGCTTGGATCATTGATGCCGCCCAGCTCTCCACCCCCTCTGGCAGTGCCCCGACCACCC
Source organism: Akkermansiaceae bacterium (assembly GCA_043782285.1). GTDB lineage: Bacteria > Verrucomicrobiota > Verrucomicrobiia > Verrucomicrobiales > Akkermansiaceae > Luteolibacter. The sequence continues at coordinate 1,095 of JAYWAR010000386.1, forward strand.
GAGTCATCATCCGCGACGTGACCGCCGAACATCAAACCGAACAAGTCCGTAAAGACTTTGTTGCCAACGCCTCCCACGAACTCCGCACTCCGCTTGCGATCATCAACGGTTATTTGGAAAATTTACTGGATGATGACATGCTCGAAGAGCCCGAGATGGCCCGCCATTTCTTAACGATTATGCGCAAACACGCAGATCGAATCTCCCACATCGTCGAAGATATGCTGGTAATCTCACGGCTCGAATCGGGGGAAGCCAATACCTTGAAAATTGAGCCTTTTCGCTTTCGTTCCTGCATCAAAGACGTCTTAGAGCGCCTTGAGTCGGTCATCCGCAAACAACAGGCGGAAATTAATGTCAACATGCCAGACCCGGATTTGGTGGTGCAAGGAGATCGCTTTTATTGGACTCAAGTACTTTTCAATCTGGTCGAAAATGCTCTCAAACAAAACCCCCACAACGGGCTTCAGCTTGAAATCGGCGGCACAAACCTCGCCGACCAGATCCACATCTGGGTCTCTGACAACGGGGTTGGAATTCCCAGTGCTGACCTCACTCATATTTTCCGCCGCTTCTTCCGGGTGGAAAAACATCACTCGCAACAGGAAATTAAAGGCACCGGACTTGGACTTTCCATCGTCAAACGCGCCATCGAGGCCCACGGCGGCAGCATCAGCGTGACCTCCGTGCCTGGCAGTGAAACCAAATTCCTCATCAAAATCCCGCAGCAACAGCTCTGAAATCGCCTGATTTTTCGCGCTCACCCGCCGCCATTCCCCCGCGGAAAGCCGACTTGGCGGGCAGAGACGCTTGTTGAACAGGCGAATCCTCAGAGATCTCGGCTGTTTTTTGCAAAATATCCGTGCGATTTCCTCAAAAATTCGTGTAAATCCTTGCGGACCTAAGCCTTGGGCTTATCCACCCTACCCATTTTTCCAATGTCTGCCGCCGCCATCCAAATCATTCACAAGGAACGACTCCCCGCAACCGGCTGCTTGGTTATTCCTGGCCGACTTGATTTCCCGATCCTGCTCCATTTTGAAAAACTTTTCGCCGGCCGGAAAATCACCTGGCTCATCGAAGAAACTGCCGTTTACGAGCCCAACGTCCGTAGCTACTTGGAGAAATCCGGCTCTGGTGCGATGTTTGCCACCCACGATACCGCCCCCGCCGCCGCCGGTAGCCAATTAAAAGCTTACCTCGCTGACGCCGGCGTCTTAATCTTTGTGCCCGGGCGAGCGACTACCCGCAATGGCACCGCCTGCCACATTCCAGCCGCACAGCTGAAAACCCTCTGTGCCTTTGGCCTGCCAATCCTGCCGATTGCCGTCGATTGCCCTCGCAAGTCCGGTCTCAGCATCGAGCGTCAAGCATCACAGCCGTTTGCGGTCCTTTCAATTGGTAAATCGCTCACCGCCGACAACGCCAGCATCCCCGGTTTCCAACAAGCGCTGCTCGAAGCCAATGCTGAAGCCTACAACTTGCGTTCATTGCTCAAAGGCTCGTTGGCCATGGCCCTCCTCCGAGGCCTTAAAAAACACGGCTCTAAACACCGCGTTCTCGATGGCTCGGATGACTCAGAATACTCTTTTCATAAAATTCTCGCCGCTGCCCTCGCCTTTTCCAAATTCATCCAACGAGAAACCGACCAGCAACGCGTCGCGATCATCCTCCCCCCCGGTAAAGCGGGTCTAATTGCCAATCTCGCCGTGGTTTTTGCCGGAAAAATCCCCGTTAACCTCAATTTCACCGCCGGTCACGAGGCCATCCAGTCCTGCATCCGTCAAGCCAATGTCGATCGCTTCATCACCGCCGATCCTTTCGTCCGCAAGATCTCGTCATTCCCATGGCCGCCTAACCGTGACCTGATTTTTATCGAGCGCGTCCTACCCACCCTCAAAAAGAAAATCACCGGCTGGGCGATCCTTTCAAAAATCCTGCCTCCTAAAATCCTCGGCCTGATCCTCGGCCTCAACCGTCGCCGTGGCGACCAGGAAGCGGCACTGCTCTTTACCTCCGGCTCATCGGGCCAGCCCAAAGGTGTCGTCCTCAGCCACCGCAACGTCCTCGCCAACGTCTGCCAATTCGGTTCGCGCCTCAATCCCCCCAAAAACTCCTCGATTCTCGGCTGTCTGCCGCTGTTTCACTCATTCGGCTGCACCGTCACCCTATGGTTTCCGCTGATCGAAGGGGTTGACCTAGTCACTTACCCGAGCCCTTTGGAAACCAAACGCCTCGCCGAACTCGTCGCACTCCATCAGATCAACATCTTCCTCTCCACCCCCACCTTCCTGCGCGGCTACATGAAGCGCATCGATCCCGCCCAATTATCCTCACTCAAACTGGTGGTCACGGGCGCTGAAAAACTGCCTCAATCACTCGCCCATGCCTTCGAGGAAAAATTTGGTACCCGTCCACAGGAAGGCTACGGGCTCACCGAAACCTCACCTGCGACCAACGTCAATCTCCCCAATCTCAAGGCCGACCGCGATTCGACGGTTATCCCCACCTCCC
>JAYWAR010000387.1:0-3602 GCA_043782285.1 Akkermansiaceae bacterium
ACTCCGAATGATCCGCTGAATGTCGGTAATCCGCTCTAAACTTTTGAGCAGCTCCAACGAAGACACAATTTTAATTTGGCGCTTGTCTGCCCGATAATAAGCTGAAACTTCGCTCACGAATTTTTGAACCTCAGCAACCGAGGTGAAGTTAGCCAAAGTATGATTAACGAAGCCCTTACTCAAAATCGGCTCAACGATTTCTACCGGTGCCATCACCACACTGCTTAATGAAAGCCCTTTACGAATCCAAGGTGGAACCTCGGCGGTCCTCGCGAGCGTGCGTTTGCCGTTGATCGAAATTTGCTCCCACTGCCGCCGTGGTCCGGCAGTATCCGTTAGCAACCAGACCACCGGAAAATCTGACTCTATCGTACTAACCTCTAAGCCATCGATCTGCGAAGTATACGCATAGACCGGTACGGTTTGATTTCGATTCCACACTGCGGATACCAGCGACTGGCGCAATTGCTTGAAGCGGTGCTGCCCGTAACGTGTGGACCACATCACCTCATCTTCATAACTCTTCCGCAGAATAGTTGCAGCATCCTCCCCGCCCACGAATTCACTCATATAAACCGAGTAAACGGATGCTCTTTCTAACTGAAGACGCAGCTCCCGTTCGATTTCGCCAAACAGGGTGAGGACAATCACCGCTAAAAATCCGAGTAACGCTGGGATCAGCATTTTGGAAAGCGGTGAAACGGGGTATTCAAACCAGCGCCTGCAAGTGTTCTTCCACAGGTAGAAAGGTATTAAAGTCCAAGATTTCATCAGCTATAGGGTCTAGGCGCTTATCGTGGGTGGCAATTAGACAAACCGAACCCGCTGCAAGCGCGCCCCGGATCGCCTTTGCAATCACCATGGTATTGAGATCATCAAGACCTGAAGTCGGTTCGTCGAGCAACAGAATCGGAGGCCGCTTTGCCAGTGCACGGGCGATACTTGCCCGCTGTTGCTGGCCTCCAGAAAGTTGAGTGGGTTTCGACTTCGCATACTTGGCGAGACCCAACAGGTCAATCCAAGCTTGAATATCAGAGCTATCCCGACCGGCCATTTCCACCGCAAGACCAATATTGCGTTCCACACTGGCGAGCGGCAATAGATTAAGTTGTTGAAATACAAAACCAATTTCGTAGCGGAGGAATTTGGAACTGCCCACCCGGTGGGGAGAATCGGTCGAAATGTTTCCAGCACTGGGTTTGATCAGACCAGCAATCAAACGCAACAGCGTGCTCTTGCCACAACCTGAAAATCCCTTAGCCAGAGTAACGCCAGGCGCAAGCACAAGATCCAAGGACTCGAACACCGCGGAGCTCGCCCCGGGATAACGATAGCACAACGACTTCAGCTCAATTCGCATTCTTTGGCTCTACGGCAATGGTTTGCGGCCCCACTTGGATGACCTTGCTACCCGGCCACAAATGCCTAACAAGACCATCCCAGCCAGAGTTCTCGAGAATCTCTGGAGCTGAAAAAGCGATATCTTTCTTGTAAACGAGTCTGTATGGATGCGAAAACTTGCGGTAAACATGGACTAGATTACGTGTGCCTTGGGCTTGACGCGCACCTTCCACGCCGTCCTCACGAATGACAAAAATGAAATTACGAGAAATTTCCTTACCATTATCGAGCTCGTCAGTTCGGCTATATTCGCCAGCAATCATTTTACCCGTTTGAGCGTCTTGGATAAAAACCAAAATTTGATCGCTCGGAATTTCACTAAGTAGAGGACCTGCTGCCGATACAGAGATTTCATAGTGCCGGTCATCGATGATGGTTCCAAGAAGATCCCCCCCTTTCATCCAGATCGGTTTACCCCGCTCAGTCGCTCTGAGCTTTTCTTTCAACCCATCGCTAAAACGAAGTTGCCCAGCGAATTCTGCGAGTAGACAACAACGCTTCTCCAAAGTCAGAAGTTGCTTTTGCTTGCGGGCAATTTGCACAGCATTGTCTTCATCCAATAAATGAAGGTCTCTATCACGAATGGCGGGGTCTAACTTCTCATGGAACAGCGTAATCCGTTCGTTGAGTTTTACCAGCGCCTCACTGGCCCGCCGCTTGAGAGCAATTGGGATCGCTGCCTCTTGCAGCACTCCTTTTAGATTTTCACGCTTACCTTCAGTCTCATGCAGTTCAAGACTCAGCCGCAACCGCGCATCTTGCGCATCTTCTCGGCCCTTTTCTAGCAATTGCTTTTGTTTACTTTGATCCACCCCAAAAGCCCGCCGCTCAATATCAAGCTGTTCAGGATCTAGCGTCGCCCAATGCTCTCCCTTCCGCAGTATATGTTGATTCTCCGCATGCAACACCACGTAGCCATCCGCATCCGCACGGATTTGAAGGTATGCAGCGGGCCGGATAACTCCCTCCTCCATCCCCATCCATAAGCGCACCACTTCCGGACAAGACTCCAGAGGTGTCACTTGCGCTGCTGGGGCTAACGAAGAAATATCACCACAACATGCCATGATCAGCAGAACTTTAAAATTTCCAGAAACGCTCATCCCAAATTAAATATTGAAGGTCAAGTTGTTCGATTTGTCGATGCGTCTGAATCAATTGCAGCTCAAGCTGAGAACGCAACTCCAAATCATGGAGCAAAGCTTCCGCCTCAGAGCTCGACGGCTGTTCGATTCGCTTGATTGCCCCCTCAAGCCGTCGCTCATCAACTCGCAACTGATCATACGTTTGTCGAATTTGAAGAATTCGCGCCGCCTCCTGCTCCATACTTTGTTGCAGCTGCTGGCGAGTGAATTTCAGCCGCTTTTCCGCATCCTGAATCGCTTGACGACCTCCAATGTCAGTTACATCGAACGACTTCGTTGCCCCGCTGAACAAATTCAAGTCGTCACCAGAAATACGATTATTCCCGAAACTTGAATAGAGTGGTGGATTACTCAAACCAAAATTAATCGATGGCCACTGACTATATTTTACCCGCTGGGTTTGCATGATCGCACTCTCAATCCTGACTGCATATAAATTGAGCGCCATCTTGCCGAAATCAGGCCCAATTTTGAAATTTCGATATGAATCGCGGTAAGAAATCACCGGTAAATCTCCACTCAAATCCCAATTGCCACCAGGCGTGTTTAACAAACGATTCACGTTCTGACGATGGGCCAACAAACGACGAGCGAAGCCATCTTTCTCTCGCTCAAAACCATAAAGAGTTTTCGCAATATCTCCAAAATCTCCAGCCGAAAATAACTGCCGCCGCCTCTCCAAAGCCACCTTCTCCTCAGACATTACCCGCGCATCCAAGAAAGCAGCATAAAGCTCAGTGAACGCTCTGCGCTTATCCAATTCGTTTGACCAGCGTGCATTCTGGGTTTGCAACGCAGCCCCATACAAAATCCCATAAAATTCGAAAGGATTTGGAATATTTAAACTGGTAACGACACTCGCATTAAGTTTATCACCCTGCAAATTTGCCAGTGATGAAAGACTTTGGCTAACATTCAAAAAAGCCGACATTCGTGGCACCAAAGTCAACCACTGCCGCTTCGTCTGCCGTTCTGCATCCTCCAACATCTGCTGCGACTGTTGAAGGCCAAGATTGTCCTTCAGCAGTCGCCTACGTGCCTCTTTCCATGAAATCC
>JAYWAR010000388.1:0-3602 GCA_043782285.1 Akkermansiaceae bacterium
GCGTGTCTGGATCTACAAACAGGCTCCCTGGCGCGATTCTATTGTCCGTCTGAAGCAAGTCTGGGCCACAACCTCAGCTTAGTTTTCCACACCGATCCACGAAGAACTGTCTTGAGAATTGGACCGCGATCCAGCGGGACTTGGCAGAAGGAAGCCGCAACCTGACACCGCGAGTTAAGATCCTATTAAGTTAGCGCTTATGGGGCAACGCCTTGGCTAACCCGTCGCAAAAACCACCTGAACTCTGAAAGGGCGACCCAACCCGTCCACCATCACCCGATGGCCCGCCCCTTCATGACAAAGGGACAGTCCTTCTGTCTTGAATCTTCCTGACATTGATCTCAATGTGATCTGCGTTCAAATTGGTATCGGGAAACTGCGCGGTGATCGTGGTGGAATCTGCATCCACCGTGGCAAACCAAAGTGGGTCTTTAGTGGCAGGAGCAAGCACATATTCGGCTTTGACTGCCTCGGTAAGCCAGTGGCCGTTGCGATAGACTGCGCCGGTGTGGTGTTTGCTGCTATTTGGACTGAACCAATCACCGCGAATTTCGTCGGTGTAAGGATTAAAGGAGCCAAAGAAGCGGTTGGGTAAACTTACTCGCCAAGTGTCGTGTTCCAGCTTGGCCCAACCCTTGACGATCTCCGACCCCTTGATTGAGACTTTTGCTCCGGGCGCAGCCTGATAGGTAATGCGCTTAGCATCAGCTTCCCCACCTCTCGGCGGATCGATGCGCTCGCGATAACTGCCCTCGTGAACGGTGATTGTATCGCCAGGCTTGGCTAGGTTTGCTGCAGCTTGGATGGTGCGCAGCGGTTGGGCGGGGCCGCCTCCTGACGCATCATTTCCAGTCATTGCCACATGGAATTCACGGCAAACAAGGGCGCTGTAAAGAGAAGGAAAACAACTATAACTTTAAGATATGCTTTCATGATGAGGATGCGAGACTTCAAAATACATGATGTTAAGCAGTGGAATTACGTACTCTGCCATGCTTTTCTTGCTTTAAGTTTCACACATTCACGCCAATCATTCTTTTTTAAAGATAGGTAAATCAACTCTGCGGCCAATCACCCCGGATTTTATGACTCATCTCAGACTTAAGCTGCTCCGGCGTTAAGATATTGTAAGCTTTAGGATCCCAGGTGACTTCCTGTCCAGACTTGATAGCCATCAACGACAGATGACTGAGAGCATCAGAACGAACTGCATCTTCGATGGGCGCAATCGAAGGTGTGCGCTCGCGGACTGACTCGACGAAGGATGCATAGTAATTGTTTCGATAAGGCACACGCTTGTCACCTTCGCATTTTTTCATTCTAAGCCATTCTGCATTGCTGGCTTCCGAGCCATCGCGGCTCAAACTTACCCAACCTTTTGGACCGAAGAATGTTGTCCCATCACCCGGAACATTTTTACGATATTTGCTCACAATGGGTTGGGCATGTTTCGTGCTCATGAAGTGCATAGGAAGCCCACCGGCGAACTTGATCTGCACATCCCAGTCCGCGCAGTTGTTAAACAAAGCATCAGGCGTGGGAAACTCTCCGGTTCCGTTAAAACTAACCGGACCTTTTTGGTCGTATTCATGACCCCAGATCGCAATATCCAAAGGATGAGCACCCCAGCCCGCGATGAAGCCCAAAGAATAATCCGAGCAATACCACGAGGCTGAGCTGGTGATCCTATCCACACTGCACGGCTTCATGGGCGCAGGCCCCAGAAAAAGATCATAGTCGAGTCCAGCGGGCACCGGGATTTCCTCAAGCGAGCCGCCGCCTGCACCTGGCGGTGCCCAGACCTCGATGCGTTCGAGATCACCGATGTAGCCGTTGAGGACCAGCTCGATGCCGCGCTTGAGCAATTCTTGGCTGCGCTGCTGGGTTCCGTATTGGAAAATGCGCTGGTGTTTTTGACAAGCCGCCAACATCGCGCGGTTCTGGTCTAGCGTGAGACCTAATGGCTTTTCGATATAGACATCTTTGCCGGCTCGTACAGCGGCCAGTCCAATAGGGACATGCCAATGATCGGGAGTGGCAATGACCACAGCGTCGATTGACTCGTCGGCCAGCAGCTCGCGGAAGTCATTGTAGAGCTTGGGGTCGTGGCCTTGATTTGCTTTGACGCGAGCACCAGCGGCTTCACGCCGCTTTTGAAATGGATCGGCGATGGCGACGCTCTTGGCTCCTTTCACGCCCAAGAAATTCTGCAGTAAACCATTGCCCTGACCGCCGACGCCGATGTGGCCGAGTCGTATCGTACGGCTGGGAGATGTCTCTTCACCCAGCAACCGGCTGGGGAGGAATTGCGGAGCCACGGCAGCAGCGATGACTCCACCTAGGAATTGGCGGCGGCTATTAAGATGATTTGAATTCATGGGATAAGTGATTGGTGTTAAATATTTGCCCAGTGGCGGAGGCGTTCGGCTGAAACTTTGACGGCTTCCTCGCCGGCGATTTCCAATGTGGTGGGGCCGTTGAAACCTTGAGAAAGAAGTTCCTTAACGATGGCCTCGATGCCGACGATACCGTCTCCCAGCGGAATGAGACCCATGCCGCAGCCGAACTGAGTGCCGCGCTTAGGCAGCCATTCCTCTGGCATGTCCTTCCAATGCACGTGCTTGATGCGCGGGCCGAAGGTTTTTACGAATTCCAGCGGATCGCCGCCGCCCAGCCAGGAGTTACCGGTATCGAGATTGATGCCGACCGTTTCCTCGTGGCCGAGGGCGTCGAGGATGCGCGACATGCCGTCCACGGTGTCGGTAAGAATACCGTGCGGCTCCAGCAATAACTCGATGCCGAAGGTTTTCGCCCAGCGGATCGGTTCGTGCAGCTTCTCGCGGATGGAGAAAAGGCGCTGATCGTCGGTGAGCTGATGGCCGAAGTCCGTTTTAGGATCGCCCTCGGTGGTGATGACTTGTTTAACTCCCAGAAAGTGGGCGAGCTTGATGGCCTTGATGATTTCCGCCGTGGCGTAGCGGTCCGGTGAGGTCGGGTCTAGCAGGTTGGCGTGAGCGCAAACGCTGGTGAGCGTGAGGTTGAATTCGTTGACCATGTCGAGAATGGTCGCCGGATGGGAATCTAGGCTGAAAGAAGCTGAAAATCCGTATTCGGTGCCAAGAGTGGCACCGTCGTGGTTGTCGGTGAGATCCGCGTAGTCGAAGCCAAGTTCGCGGATAAGTTCGAATTGCCGCCGCATGGGCGAAAACGGTTGGATCAGAGCAAAGCAGCCGATTTTCATGAGGATAGGTGGTGGGTAGGTATAGTAAAACTGAATCAGGGCTTCGTCGGTGCCGCAAACAGACGCCAATCATTTTCGATTTGCTCTGCAGTCATCGGGTTAGAATGAACCACGATGCGATAGGTGAATTTCACGGTTTGCTTGGCAGCAAGTTCGAGAGGCTCGTTAAACAAAACGGCTGGACTGTAGAAAAGCAACTGCGGGCTTTCATACAGATACCACGGCGAAGGCTGGCGGATATTTCCGGGATGATCGAAGATAGCGATTCCCGCCGAGGTTCCTGATAGATCGAGCCACCGCGCGGATTTTCCATTGCCCGTGGCACCGCGGGTTGGGATTTCCGCACCAGCGAAGGCCCAAC
>JAYWAR010000389.1:0-3592 GCA_043782285.1 Akkermansiaceae bacterium
TCCCGCCAATTTTCCTGCGACGGCTTCGTCACCTACGGCAATAAAAATGTCGGCTGCTGGATCTGGAATCAACACAAAGGCACTCATGGCAGCCAAAACTTATCCCAAGCCATTCAGCATTCGTGTAACCCCTATTTCAACAAACTCGCCAACACCATCGGCTGGAAAGCCATGGTCGAGGGTTGTCAAATGGTCGGTATCGGCAAACGCACCGGGGTCGAACTCCCCAAGGAAGATGCTGGAATCCTGCCCGGTAGCAGAGCTTGGCGCAGCGCCAACCCCTCGCTCGTGATGACCCCAGCTCTTACCGCCTTCACTTCGATTGGCCAAGGTGACTGCCTCGCCACCCCACTCCAAATCTGCGCCATCACCGCCTGTATGGCCAACGGCGGCAAATATTACCAGCCACGGATTGTCAAACAAGCGCTCGCCGAAGGAGGTAAAGTTCTGATTGCAGATCAGCCCAAACTGGAAATCGATCTCACCCAGTCCGGAATCAAGCCCACCGACATCGAACTCATCCGCAAAGGGATGTGGATGTCGACTAACGAAGCCGGAGGAACCTCAGGCAAAGTCAAAATTCCGGGTATTTCGATCGCCTCCAAAAGCGGCACCGCCCAAACCACGGACAATGGTAAAAAATCCAACAACTCGTGGGTCATGAGTTTCGCACCCTACGATAGCCCAAAATACGCCGTCTGCATCCTCGTCCAAAACGGCGGCTCTGGCGGCGGTGTCTGCGGCCCACTCGTCAACCTCGTTTACCGCGGCCTCTTCGCCCGTGACAACCACGCGATCAAATTGCCGCTCAAACCGATGACCCAATTCGTCGGCAATACGGACCGCTTCGAAAAAACCATCGAGATCCCTGCCGAAATCATCGCCGCCGTCGAAGCCGGCGACACCGCTCCTGCCAGCGAGCCCACTCCCACCCCGCTGCTGCCAAATGACGAATCCTCAGGTGAAACCGGCGAAGAAGTCGGTGAAGTCGCTCCTCGCCTCTCTCCTGCTGCGACCACCACTCTGACTCCCAGCCCGACCATCACTCCCGAAGTCGATACGGAGGGCTCAGTCATCCCCAAGGCAATCCCAGTCAAAGACCCGTAATTTTCCCAATAGATCCAATAACCACTCTAACTCATTTAAAATTATTAACATGATCCAACACATCAAGAGACTTCTCGGAATCGGTAAACCCAATCCATCCCGAGGAAACAGCATTATCGTCAACGTTGAACGACTCGAACGCCGAGTTGCATTGCTCGAAGACGGAATACTCGAAGAATACACCGTCGAGCGCGAGGGTGACCAAAACATCGTCGGTGGCATCTTTAAAGGTCGCGTCAAAAACATCGAAGGTGGACTCAAAGCGATGTTCGTCGACATTGGCCTCGATAAAAATGCCTTCCTCCACTTTTGGGATGCGATCCCCGCCGCACTCGATGGCGGCCTCGAAGAAATCCAGCGCGAAGGCAAACGCAAGCAACCCAAAAAAATCAGCTCCAAGGATATTCCCGACATTTATCCGATTGGTTCCGAAATTGTCATCCAAGTTTCCAAAGGCCCGATCGGGACCAAAGGCCCACGCGTCACCACCAATATCTCGCTTGCCGGGCGCTATTTGGTGCTGATGCCCTTCACCGAACAATTCGGGATTTCTCGCAAAATCGAGGACCCGAAAGAACGCCAACGCTTGCGCAAAATCGTCCAAAAACTTGCCGTCCCCGAAGGCATGGGGATCATCATGCGGACCATCGCCCAAGGGACCCGTGCCCGCCATTTTGTCCGAGATCTCCACATGCTGCTCGAACAATGGGATGAAATCGAAGCCCGTCGAGCCAACAACCCAGCTCCTGCCTGTATCTTCCAAGAGCCCGGCCTCATCGAGCGTACCGCCCGCGATTTCCTCACCGATGAAATCGACCAAGTGATGTGCGACGACGCTCAGACCACCGAAATGATCCGCAACATCGCCGGCAAAATCTCCCGCCGCGCCAAACGCCGAATTCACTACGTCCCCTCCGCAACCCAACCGATCTTCGAACAGGTCGGTATTCAAAAACAAATCGACGAAGCGTTCTCCCGCCAAGTCTGGCTACCCTGCGGCGGTTATATCGTCATCGATGAAACCGAGGCACTCATTGCCATCGACGTCAACACCGGCCGCAACCGTGGCTCGAAGGACGTCGATAAGATGATTCTCGAAACCAACGTCGAAGCCGCTCTGGAAGTCGCCCGTCAGCTCCGCCTCCGCAACATCGGCGGCCTTGTGGTTATCGACCTCATCGACATGCGTCATCGCAAGGATCAGCAAACGGTTTATAAAGCGATCAAAGATCGCCTGAAGAAAGATAAGGCCAAAACCCAAGTGCTGCAAATTTCCCCAATTGGGCTGATGGAAATGACCCGCCAGCGCCTCAACGAATCGCTGCGAGATTCGATGTATGAACCCTGCCCCTATTGCCAAGGCCGCGCCCGGGTTAAAACTCCCATGACCATGTCCGTCGAAATCCAGCGCCGCCTCAATACGGTTATCCAGAAACACCGCGATTCACTCGGAGACATCATCGTCATCGTCAATACCGACGTCCTGAACCGGTTCAAAAGCGAAGACGCCAAGCTTCTCGTCGAGCTCGAACGCTCGCACTCCGGCCGCCTGATTTTCCGCTCCGATCCAACCCTCAACCGCGAGCGTTTCGCCATCATCGACGCCACCACCGAGAAAACCATCGATCAAGCCTGATCCCCCGAAATCCAACTCAAAACAGCGGGCGCAATGGCTGAAAAACAAAGACCCACCCCGCTGTTTTTTGAGACGCTGAAAGTCAATGCTCGGGCAGCCGAACCAGATGCAAATAACCCAGAATTTCAATGACTTCTGAATTAATCCAACTCCTCCAACAACGCATCGCCATCATTGCCGATCATGCTTGGCGTGATCGCGATCCGGCAGCCCATCTCGAAGCGCTGCAACAAGTTTCCACCTCGATTTCTACTTGGACACTCGCCCACCGCAGCACCATCGATGCCAAGCTCCGGCATTATCTGGCGAACTCCAGTTTCCAAAAAGCTTTAACTCATCTACTCACTACCATTCGAAAATAAATGCCAATTTGAAAATTCTTTTAAACAATTCGTTCGCTTGTTACGTATCCGCCAACACATGAAATTTCCTACCAACCTTTTCGGCATCGCTGCAGCCGGTATCTTAGGTTACTTCGCTGAACCTGGCTTGAGACTTCAACTCGTCGGCTCGCAAACTGCCGCTCTCGAAATGGCTAAAACCCAGAAAATCATCGTCCAAGTCGCCGACGATACTTCTGCAATCGACCTCAGCAGTCTAACTCCAGAACAACTTCCCGCACGTATTCTTCTCAATACCAACGTGACTGTCGCGGACCCAGCAGCCGGTGTTGTTGTTGTCATTCAAGCCGGCAACCGCGTCAAACTGGTTCGCATCGAAGGCGGTAATGCCGTCATCAGTTCCGATAAAAGTTTGCTCCTCGCAAAGGTTCCAATCACCGACACCGATCTGCTGCAACAACTTGCCTCCCACTCTCAGGCCCCCGCCCCCACCAATTCGCCCACCCCA
>JAYWAR010000390.1:0-3583 GCA_043782285.1 Akkermansiaceae bacterium
GCCAATTTGAAGAGATTTCCAGAGGCGATTAAAGCGGTGGATCAAGCGAAGGCGTTCGCTCCAAAAAGCGCGATGGTGCCTAAAATTGATAAATTGAAGCAAAAACTCATGCAAGAAAAGTAAATCGTTTCGAGTTTAAATTTAGCGAATTAGAACTATTTGCAAGCATCGTCCTAGGCATCGGGGCGATGCTTGTTCTTGGAGTAAATAAAAAAGTTACCATGTTGTGGATATGCGTTTGATCGTGTGGTTGGTGGTACTTGCGGCCTCTGTTCTCGGCATGTGGTTAATTTGGGGCGACAGCTGGGACGAGCAGTTCACTTTTGCCGGGAGTGTGAAATGGCTCGAAAGCGCGGGGCCCTGGGCGTGGGCTGCGGGGATTTTTTTGCTAGTGATTGATCTGTTTTTACCGGTTCCGAGCACGATTGTGATTTCGGCACTTGGTTACATTTATGGGGTCCCGCTAGGAGGTTTGATTGCGGCAGTGGGACTGATTATTTCTGGTCTGCTAGGTTATAGCGCGGGATGTTTGTTTGGAGGTAAATTTGCACGCCGTTGTTTGGGCGAGCGGGACTATGCGATTGGGCAGCGGCTATTTTCAAATGGCGGTGGCTGGGTGGTTGCGTTGTCGAAAACTTTGCCGATTTTACCTGAAGTGGTTGCTTGTACTGCGGGTTTGGTGAGGATGCCTTTCAAGCGATTTGCGCTGGCCTTGGTTTGTGGCAGTTTGCCGATGGGTTGGATTTTTGCGGCGATTGGCAAAGTTGGGCACCAGTCTCCGAGCTGGGCTTTAGGCTTGAGCTTGGCGGTACCTGCTGGCTTGTGGCTCGTCGCCAGTCGAGTTCGCCGATGGAATATCAGGTCTTGAGTCGTTGCTGGGATGTCGCAAGCTAATGCCATGAAAATTGAAATTATTAACACCGGAACTGAGCTATTGCTGGGAAATACCTTGAACACGCATGCCGCTTGGTTTGGTCGTGAGTTATTTAAGCTCGGGTTGCGGATTACTCGGCAGACCACTGTGCCGGACGGTGAGGCAATCCGAGAGTCGCTGCTAGAAGCGTTAGGGAGAGCCGATGCGGTGATTGTGACTGGCGGCCTGGGACCGACGAGTGACGATCTTACCCGCGAGATTACTGCGGAAGTGCTGGGTTTGGAGCTCATCACCGATGAAGCTGCGCTGCGCTCGTTGGAGGGGTTTTTTGCGTTACGTGGTAAGCCAATGGTGTCAGCAAATCTGAAACAGGCACTCTGTCCGGTAGGTGCGGATATTTTACCGAATCCTAACGGCACGGCACCGGGAATTTATGTGCCACCGCGGTTGAATGCAGCGTCGAGCTGCGCTGTGTTTTTATTGCCGGGGCCGCCGCGCGAGCTCTATCCGATGTATCATGCCGATGTGATGCCTCGGTTGCGAGCTTTGGCGGGAATCGAGGTGGCTCACGAAGCGTTGGTGCTTAAGTTTACGGGGATCGGAGAGAGCGATTTCCACGAGGGGGTTGACGCGCAGTTAGCGGCGGTGGCGGGGCTGGAATACGGATATTGCGCGCACATTGGTGAGGTCGATCTGCGCTTGATCGGGAATGCCATGGCATTGGAGTTAGGTCGGGAGATTGCACTGAATCGGTTTAAATCGTATTTGATTAGCGATGATGAAAGCTCGTTGGAAGAAACTTTGGTTCGGTTACTCCAACGGCAAGGGATCAAGTTTGCGACAGCGGAGAGTTGTACGGGTGGTTTGATTGCGCATCGGATTACCAATATTCCGGGTGCGAGTGAGGTATTCAGCCATGGTTTTGTGACCTATGCGAATCAAGCGAAGGTGGAGGTGCTAGGGGTCAAGGTATTAGATCTTCAAACGCACGGGGCGGTGAGTGAAGTGGTTGCACGTGAAATGGCGGAAGGTGCACTTGATGCCAGCGGTGCGGGTATCGCGGTGGCGGTAACAGGCATCGCCGGTCCAAGTGGCGGGACGGAAGAAAAACCGGTGGGTACGGCATGGATTGCGGTTGCGAGTCAAAGCGGTCCAACCGAAGCGTTTAAAGTTTACCATCCGCGAAATCGCAAGGATTTCAAACTTGCGGTGAGTCAGTCAGCGTTGGAGGCGGTAAGACGGCGTTTACTTGGCGGTGGCTTGGTCCGGTAGTTCTTTGTGGAATAAGTCTTTTAGATAGCCGGAAGAAAGCAATTCGGGGGTAAGGATCGGTTCTTTGCCCGGGACGATTAAGACATTTACTGGGATCGCGGCGCGGCCGAGTTCACGGAGTTTTTCTTCGATGGCTGGATTGGCGTTGGTTTTGTCACCTTTGAGGGCGACGACGCCTTTTTGTTTCATCAGTTGAATCACCTCAGGGGTGTAAGCCGTTCGCTTGTTGACTTGGCAGGTGGCACACCATTGGGCGGTGAAATCGATATAAACGGGAGTTCCTAGTGCGGTGAGTTCATCGACTCGTTGTTGTGACCAGTGCTCCCAGACTAGGGCGGAGGGGAGGGGTGGTCTGGCAAGGACGAATCCGCCGATGGCGAAAAATCCAGTCAGCAGTAGGGCGAAGTGACGAGTCCGGCGTGGGCGGTGGGGCAAATTCCAGCGACCATAAATCCACGCGGCAATCGCAATCCCGGTGAGGCCGAACAGCGGTCCGAGTAGGTTGTCTAAGCCGATTTGGCCGGCATAGACCCATAGCAGGTAGCCAGCGGTGGCAAACAGGAAGAATGACATCGCTTGTTTGAAGCTTTCCATCCACGCGCCGGGGCGGGGAAGAAATGTAATCAACTGAGGGAAAACCGATAGAATCAAATAGGGCAGAGATAGGCCGATGGCCATTGCGGCGAAGGCAGCGAAGAATTGGAATGCGGGGAGTGAGATTGCAGCGCCGATCGCGACGCCGAGGAAGGGTGCCGAGCAGGGGGTCGCGACGATGGTCGCAAGGATTCCCGAGAACAACGAGCCGACGAATCCTTGTTTGGATTGCCATTTTCCGCCCACCGAGGTGGCGGAGGTGCCGAGCTCGAAAAGACCAAATAAGTTGAGAGCGAGGACGAACATCAGCAACATCAGGGTGAGGACAACCCATGGATTTTGAAGTTGGTAGCCCCAACCGATCGAGTTGGCATCGGCGGCGGCAGTGCGGGCGACGAATAAAATCCCACTGATGACCGCGAAGGATAGCAGTACGCCGCTGGTGAAGATGATTCCATGGAGGGCGATTTTCCGGCGGTCGTGGCCGGCTTGTTGGACGAAGCCCATAATTTTCAAGCCAATGACCGGGAAAACGCAGGGCATGAGATTGAGGATCAGTCCGCCGAGCAGCATCCCACCGAGAATCGGGAGATATTTCGAAAACGGCAGTGACTGGGCGGGAGGGCTGGCGAGTTGGGTGTTTGGGATTTCAACGGCGCTAGGTCCGATGAGGATTCCTGAGAACGATTTTCCTTGAGGGATGGGTTTGTCAAAACCGTCCTTGGTGGCGCGTTGCAAATGGATCAGCCAGCTATCGTCGTCACGGATGATTTTACCGCCCGCGCTGGCAGGCTGGATGAACGCTTGGTCCGGGATGAAGTCAGTGGGGGAGGCTTGGAGTGC
>JAYWAR010000391.1:0-9921 GCA_043782285.1 Akkermansiaceae bacterium
TGTGGTGTTATCGACCTGCTCGAAGGTCGCCCAAATCCAAGTAGGCGAGGACTCCGTGCGCACCGCGAGGTGCATCCCGACGAGGCCAAACTCAGCTTCGAAGGGCTTACCACTGAGCGGAATCACACGCGCTTTGCGCACAAAAAACCGAGCTTTATCATCGCTTTCACTCAATTGCTTCCAAGCCATCTTAATTTCCATCGCGCCTTGCCGCTCGATTCCTTGGTTGGTCGGGAACTCGATCTTGTTGTGCGAGGTGAAGGCAGCCTGGCCTTCCTGATTGTAGAGCTTATTCTGAACTAGGAAGTCGAATTCGGTCCGGTTCAATACGACCTGATAGCGAACCCATTTGCCCTGTTGATCGATCATCGGGCCCGTAAATGCTTGGAGACTCTCGTCGAGCAGCGGTGGATGTAAGCCACCGGGTTTGTTAGGTTCATCGGGCGGTTGTCCGACTCCCATTCCGCTCATCCAGAACGCACGATTCTTCCAACTGGACTCCACTGCCGCAGCCCAAGTCTCAGGTGCAGCACCGTTTTCACGAAACACTTGGCTAACTTCCACGTAGCGTTCCCAAACCCGCGGGGAGACGCTATCGACCAAGGTTTTGCTTGAGTCCGGAGCACCGTTTGGAAGGGCCGGCCAGTTCAGCGCGATGAAAGATTGCCAAGCGAAAATATCAAACAGTCGCTGGGCAGATGGGATATTACCATTAGGGATGGTGAACGGCGGTGCCGCCTTATCTGGAGTCTCGCTGAGCGCGCGCAGTGCTGGAATGGCGACATCGTAGGGGAGATCGGAGCTAAGAAGCGCGGGAAATTGCAGTTCCTTGACGTGCTTACCCGAGGACTGGAGTTCTTGCGGTACGGCAGCATGGACCAAAGTAAACAAAGGCAGCAGGCTCACCCACTTGGCGAAATACGAGACTGAGGACTTTTTGGGGCTTTTCGAAGTGAAGCTCCCAAGGAGGAGGCTTGGTTCTTGCGGGGAGTTAGTGATAAACATCCCATAAGATATAGCCGGAGTTAGTCTACGAGATCAAGCGAGTGGGATATTCAAATTCGGATCTGTTTCGAGGATTCTAGCAACTCCGACTCGAGCCGTAGCAGCCAGTAGATTGAGACAAAATAGTTTCAATCGTTTGTTTGCAGAACTCCCCCACTAAGATAGAGGTGATCGGCAAATGAAAATTTTACAGACCGGTCAAAATTGGTGCGTGGTGCGCCCATCGCGAGAGGCACGACTGTGCTTGCAGCGCTTGGCACTCAAATGTGGCTACCGGGTCGGCGAGTTGTGCTCGGAACTCGACTGCGGCGAGAGATATTTATACACTGTCTTCACCAGAGATGTCGGATTACCCCCCAAAGAATGGATGCGCCGAGAACGGATGGTGGTCGCCAAGAGCAAGTTAGCAGATGGAAAATCACCTCATGAGGTGGCAGCAGAGTTAGGATTTTCTACCCCTAATAATTTCCGCCGGGAGTTTCAAATCGCTTACCAAGTGTCACCACTGGCATTCCAGCTGGGACGATTGGCGAGTAAAGAACAACAGGCCCCCCTCTAACACCCGAACAAGGCCAGGGTTTGTTGAGCTGCCTCCGCATGACCGATTCCGAAAACCACAAGAAAAATACCTCTGACACCTCCCTCATCTAGCGCAGTAATTCCGAGCGATTTCTTATCTGCGCAATGAATCACACCAAAATTATGTCCGTCCGAAACAAAGCCAAAACCCATACTGACGACCCACTCTCTATAAGGTAACTTAAATCATGATGATTGACCCAATTTGCGGCATGAGTGTGGACCCAAGCTTTGCCTTGCAGGCTCAGCGTGACGGCAAGACCGCTTATTTTTGCAGTGAATCCTGCCGCTCGAAATTTTTATTTGCCGAAAAGTTGACGCAATTACCAAGCACCACCACGGCCTGTTGCAACGGCCAGCACCAACAAATCTCCCCTCTCGCAAACTCCAACTATTTCTGCCCAATGTGTCCCGGCCAGGAATCGGCCATCGCAGGCGAGTGCCACCACTGCGGCATGGCCTTGGAACGAAACCCATCCTTCAGCCACCCGACTTTTTATACCTGCCCGATGCATCCCCAAGTCCGCCAAGAGACTCCCGGCGATTGTCCACTGTGCGGCATGCCATTGGAGCAAATCACCGAATCTAACGAAGACCTAGCAACGGCGAAACTCACCGACATCACCCGCCGTTTTTGGATCGGAACCGCGCTAACCCTACCGGTCTTCTTGTTAGCAATGGCCCACATGATTCCAAGCCTCAGCCACGATCCTCGGGTGATCGGTAACTCATCACGCTGGACTCAATTTATTCTCTCAAGTCCAGTGGTTTTCTGGGTAGCTTGGCCATTTTTTAAACAAGCCTGGCAGTCGCTCGTCAGTCGGCATTTGAATATGTTTACCCTCATCGCCATCGGCGTCGGCACCGCCTATATTTCCAGCGCCACGGTCATCTTAGCACCTCACCGATTTCCGACTTCACCCATCAACCACGGCCAGCCCGCTATTTACTTCGAGGCTGCGGCAGCCATCGTAGTACTCGCACTCCTCGGTCAAATGCTCGAACTTCGCGCCCGCGGCAAAACAGGCGACGCCATCCGCGCACTGCTTGATCTCACACCAAAAACCGTGCGCCTCGTCGAAAACGGTGAGGAACGCGATGTGCCTTTGTCCCGTATTCAGACCGGCGCACATTTGCGCGTACGCCCCGGTGAAAAAATTCCGGTTGACGGCAAAATCCTCACCGGCCAGAGCTCGGTCGATGAATCCATGCTCTCTGGCGAGTCGATGCCCATCGTCAAAACCACGGGCGACCCGCTCACCGGCGGCACGCTTAACACCACCGGCAGTTTCATCATGAGCGCCGAGCGCGTCGGTAACGATACAGTGCTGGCACAGATCATTCATCGCGTTGCTGAGGCCCAGCGCAGCCGTGCACCCATCCAAGCTTTAGCCGACAAAGTCGCTGAGTATTTTGTGCCAACAGTATTGCTCGTTTCGATAACTACCTATCTGTTATGGGCAAACTTCGGACCTGAACCACGGAATGCCCTCGCCATCGTCAATGCTGTCGCCGTTCTGATCATCGCCTGTCCCTGTGCCCTTGGCCTTGCCACTCCGATGTCAGTGATGGTTGGCATCGGCCGCGGGGCACAAGTCGGCATTCTTATCCGCAACGCCGAAGCGATTGAACAACTCGAAAAAATCACGACCCTCGTTGTCGATAAAACCGGGACACTCACCGAAGGTAAACCTCGGCTCACCCAAGTTTTCCCGGCAAAGGGTACCGAAGAACGTGAATTACTACTCGTCGCTGCATCGTTAGAACTTCAGAGTGAACACCCACTCGCTGCTGCCATCGTCAGCGGAGCACAACAACGCGGCCTCATCCTGCAAACCGTCACCGACTTCGATTCGCTCAGCGGCAACGGCGTGCTCGGAAAAATCAACGCGCGCGAGATCATCGTCGGCAAACTCGAATTTCTCCAAGCACGCATGATCCGCGGACTGGAAAATCTGGAACAAAAAGCCGTCACCCTACAAGCTGAAGGGCAAACCGTCATTTTCGCCAGCATCGACGGCCGTGCGGCCGGAATCCTCGCCGTTGAAGATCCGATCAAGGCCTCCACTCCGGGAGCCATCGCACAACTTCACCAGCTCGGACTAAAAATGATCATGCTCACCGGCGATAACACCCGCACCGCCCACGCCGTCGCCAAACGTCTCGGCCTCGACCAAGTAGAAGCCGGGGTCGAACCTCAACACAAACTTCAACGAATCCTCCAGCTTCGCTCGCAAGGTGAGATCGTCGCAATGGCGGGCGACGGCATCAACGACGCAGCAGCCCTCGCCGCCGCCCACGTCGGCATCGCCATGGGCACCGGCACCGACATTGCCATCGAAAGCGCTAACATCACACTGCTTAAAGGCGACCTCCGCGGAATCGCTCAAGCGATCACTCTCAGCCGCGCAACTATGCGTAACATCCGCCAAAATTTGTTTTTTGCCTTCGTCTATAACACCCTCGGAATTCCTGTGGCCGCCGGAATTTTATATCCATTTTTTGGGATCCTTCTCAGTCCCATCCTCGCAGGCGCGGCGATGAGTTTGAGTTCAGTCTCTGTGATCAGCAACGCACTGCGACTGCGCAAACTGACTTTGTGAAAAATCAATCGCTGATACCTCAATTCAAGCCAATCCAAATTTCTGTTAGCTCGAAAATCACTCGCCAGTTCAAGGATTTAGACGTACTCGATAGATCGCATTTCCAACGAGCGGTGACAGATCGGTATAAGTGGAAGTACCCACAGTCCCAGTAATGGTAGCAAGATCTACCCAAGTTACCGCGACCGGATTGACACTGCGTTGGATGGTAAAACTCAGTCCATTGCTGCTCGGCCAGCGTAAAACTCCAGCCACCAGTTCAACCGCGAAGCGCGAAGTCCCATCCAAAGGGTTGAGACCAAGTCGGATTTCAGCGACGTCGCTGGTCCCATCGCCGTCCGTATCAACTGTAGGATCGAGCGAAGTGGCAGAAAAATGATAGGGCTTTAGAACATCTTCCCACAAAGATCTAACATAAGGAAAACCTTGTTGAAGGCTAAATTCAAGTCCTACAGTGCCTTGAGAAACTCCTTTTGCATAGCCGATATAACCTTTCTCAATCTTATACCAAAGGTCGAGATTTCCGATATTCATGCTGGCAGCCGCCGCATTGGCGATGGCACTGCCTTTTTGCCAGTAGCCGCCGATGATCAAAACGATCTGGTTGGTCTGATGCGGCCGGAAACCATCGTAAGCGTATATCAATGAGCTCCGAGCACCATGAGCATCCAAACTGTCAAATTCTTTGAGCATCCCGACCACTCCGGGATTCGGTAGCGTGGCAGCTCCGCTGGCGATCTTACCCGCACCGCCGATACCCACCCCCCCATTGAGTCCAGAATTAACCAACTTTCCATAAGTATCGCTCACCAGAGATTGATAAATTCCCAAATAATTGCTAAGGTTGAAACTGTAGTATTGATAATTTTTCACCGCATTCTGGATCATAATTCCCGTAGGCGCTGCCGACCCAGGATTGGCGAGCTTCCAATTAAAGATTTGATATGTATTGGGTAATCCACTCACGTTCAATTCAGCGACAAACTGGCTGTGATTGTAGTTATTAAGAATCGCTGCAGCTGCCGTTGGACCACCAAAATAAACCATCCCCACTAACACTCCACCGAGCATCCCCTCGCGGTAATTTGGATTCCAATCACGATTTAGGTTAGGATCGCCATCGAGTGTATATTGTTGAGATCCAGCCAAAACATAAGGATTGAAATTACTGGTGGTGAAGGCACTCGCAACAAACGCCGCTTTCATCAATAAATCGATCTTGGATTTTTCAGGCACCGTGAGTTGATTCCAAATCCGTGGAGTCTGCTTCACAATTGCGAACATCCCGGTCACATGACGCTCGTGCTGGGCGGGATAGCCGCCATTGGCACAAACCTCATTTCCCGGCGTGAGAGTGTAGCGAATCTGCTGGAGCAAACGCCCGTCCGCCGAAGTATTCCCGGTGTAACTGGCAACCGCGAGCGTGATTGAAGCACCGCCAAACCATGCACCATTGGTGTAAGCACCTCCGGCAAAGCTGCGTTTATAGCCAATCAACGGACAAGCAACTGCTGCATTCACCGCGATTTGAGCGGGACTGTTCAAAACAACTGCAACAACCCTAACTGTCGGCATCCCCATTAACATAAAAACAGCTATACATAACTTGAAAGACCGGAAATAAATTTGAGTCATCACTGAATAAGTTAAAAGATTGGTTCGTAAATACAGATGGCATCGACCGATTTACAAGATGAAATTTAACTAACTATTTTACAATATCCATAATAGATTAACAATTGAAAGATTAACTCACAATATGACTCTAACTCCGTAAAAATTCACACCCGTTCATCACCCCAGCTGGAAATCATTTCAAAAATACAACATTTAGCATGGCACTCACGGGTGACAAGCATTCCCAATATTAGCAGAAACTTGAGGCCCAGAGAGCACCCAATCGGCTTACCGAGGTGCCCATTTGGATCGGAGAAATTGACCGGATTGCTATTGGCACAAGTGTAAAACGAAGGACTCGCAGCGTGACCCACGGGATCGACGCTGAAGAACCGAGCACAACTCGGTTCTTAGTCATCCATTCAAAATAGTCATCTTATTGGAAGTCTGGATTCCTGCTGAAATCAGCCATGTCCAGACCACCCCAGAAAATGAATCTGCGAGAAGTCGGACCCGAGCTTCTCGCCCGCTTCAAAAATCAACCGCCCGGCTTGCAACGTGAACCTATGCTCGCCATAAAACTGCCCCTCTAAGAACGGTCGTAGCCTTGCAGGCCACATCGTGTTCGTTCCTGTTCATTTTGCTCTGCTCGATTCTTATATCCTTACGGCGGACAGTTGGCGCTACTTGACGACCACCACAGTCCTCCAGTCGCGCCACATCGTCGGCTGGGCCCTCGCCGACAAGATGCGCGCCAACCCCTGCCACAAGACCTGGATCGAATCGTTCCTCGGCACTCTCTGAGAACGAAATCCTCCAAGGCGACAGCTTTGCCACCGAGACCGACGCCCGCATCGAGATCCTCGAATTCCTCGAATCCTACGACAACCATCACCGCGAACACAGCGCCCTCGGCGACCAAAACTCGGCCCAATTCAAGGCCAAAACCTAACATGAAAACCAATCAAGATTGGGTCCAGAAATCAGTGACTCCCTAATAGCAATGACTAACATCGATCTACCGCAAATCATTACACCAAATTGCTGACACTTTCGAGTTTGCCTTGGGTGACCAATAGCTCACCTCTTTAATCATGCCGAAACTCAACCCATCACAATCGAACAACGCCCATCCATCCTCAGAATTTGACTTTGAAAGTCAGCACTTAAAGCCAGCAACGACCGATTGGAATTGACCCCACAATCCCGAATCTGAATCCTGCGCCGCAATGAGTTATTTCCCATCTATTTTCTGCGCTGCAAGCCTCATCGCCCTGCTTTCTCCAGCTTCCGCAGGGATCACCTTGGGTCCGGTGCGCGCTCAACCCGGCGAAAGCATCCGCTTGGTCACTTTTTCCGAAACCCCAGGCGGAACCATCCAACAAACCGGACTTGGCAAACCCTCCAGTGGCAAGATTTCCATCACCCGCGAGCGCGAACTGGTCTGGACTTTTCGTGCTCCTGCAGCAGACGGCACTCGCCGCGGAATGGTTAGAGTTCCCAAACTCACCACCACCTCAAAAACCGTGATCAATGGCAAAGAACAAAAAATCACCGACAACAGCCCCCTCGTTGGCAAAATGTTCGCCATGTCAAAATCGCCAAAGGGAGATTGGAGCTTCGAGCTCGACGGCTCGCTGCCTCTTGCCCGCGTCCAAGCTGAAATCAACGAATTGAAAGTCTATTTAAAAAGGGATTGGTATCCAGCTCGCGAGCTGAAAGTCGGGGACTCATGGGAATTTGATCCGGCCTGGATCAGGATGATCATCGAAAAAGACGTCTCCAAAGCACAGACCATCGGCACCATGGAGCTGCGCCAAGTTCGAACCACTGCCACACGTCAAGTGGCCGTAATTGCCGTTAGCATCCGCAGCAGCGGTGCTGATTTCCGGCCTGATGGCACCGAAACCGGAGCCAACGTCAATCTCACCGGAGAATTGATCGTCAATCTCAATACGATGCTCGACGAAACCCTCGAACTTAAAGGGACGATCGCCTCAAATTTCATCAAAGGTGCAGAATCCACTCAAGTGAAATTGCCGATCCACTTGATCGCAACCAAATCCTTTATTAAAGACCGCAGTCTCCCTTAAAAAATTGTCGTAGTTTCGCCTCCCAGCCCATTACTTCTTCAAATTCAACGATTCATGCCGCACTTCGTTTCACCTGTCCGCTTCACTGCGGCACTCGCCACCAGTTTTCTCGTCGCTTGCGGCAACTACCTACCCGTCATTGAGAAATCGAGCACCGAGCTACACGGCAGCACCCTCGCCGATGCCGATAGTTTATTGAAAAAGGCCGGGAAATTTTCCACCTGTCCTGAAGCACAGACCGTTTATCAAATGCGTGCCGCGGAGATCGCTTGGAGCCAGCTAAAAACCGATGGTGGTAGGGTCCAAGATATCCACCACCTCACGGAGCCACAGCAACACGCCTTGCGGATCATCACCACCGCCACCGAAAGCGTGGCGATGAATTTCGTAGGCCCAAGCGCTCAACCGACCAAGCAATTCAGCTATGCCGGTTTCAGCTACCAAATCAACGCCGCGATCTCACCGAAGCCCGGAGTCTATCCGCTCGTTCACCTCGAATCCGCGAAATCTGCCCGTACCATCAAGCACACGCTTTGCCTAAACTGGCATCTCACCGAAGGTGCAGGCGCGCCATTCGCCCCAGTCTGGAAACGCCCGACCGACTCAAACGTGCAGCGTTTCGTCAGCAAACGCGGCTATCTGGAGCCAATCACCGGCGTCCTCACCTTCGACACCGCCGCCAAGCCGGGAACCGCTCGCAAAGCAAAACTCGTCGGCTATGACCCCACCTATGTCTCACGAGTCAATCTCGGACAAACCGACTACCCGCTCGCCGCCGATTTCACCGCCCCAATCGTCGAGCAGACCGCTGACATCAATGAGTTTAAGCTTGCGTTGACCGGCTTAATTCACCCCGGTGCGCTCGACTCCAAGCTGATTCTGCTGGAGCCTTATGATCCTCAGCGGATTCCAGTGGTCCTCATCCACGGCCTGAACTCCCACCCACGGATGTGGCGAGATGTGATCAACGATCTCCGCGCGGACCCCAAACTGCGCGGCCGCTACCAGTTCATGATTTTCTATTACCCGACCGGTTGGCCGATCGCCTATTCCGCAATGCGTTTGCGCGAAGAACTGAAGGCATTTGAAACACTTTTCCAACATCCTCACAAAATGGTTCTGGTTGGCCATAGCATGGGTGGCCTATTATCGCGGATGCAGGTAGTTTCACCTGGCAGAAAATTGTGGGACGCGCGTCTGGGCCATGATGCAGATCCACTTTACGCTAAGCTTCCAGCCGATCATCTTCTCAAACGGATGTCACTCTTTTCGGCAGACCCGAACATCGGCCGCGAAGTGTACATTTGCACCCCGCAACGAGGCAGTGGACTCGCGGATCTCTCGCTTACTTCATGGTTCATGAAAATCCTTTCACTGCCCACCACCATCACCAGCGCCTTAATCGACTTGCCGAGCAATCTCATCTCCAAAGGTAGATTCAACAGTGTCGCAGGACTCTCGCCCTCCAACCCACTCTATGCCGCACTCGAGCAAATCCCGATTCAAGTCCCCCACCACTCCATCATCGGCGACCGCGGCAAGGGCGATACCCCCAACAGCAGCGACGGCGTGGTGCCTTATTGGAGCTCTCACCTCTGCACCGCCCAATCCGAAAAAATCGTCCCGCGCAATCATGGAGCCTATGATGATCCGCAAGCGATCGTCGAGTTACGCCGCATCCTTCTCCTCAACGCAGGCCTGAAAAACGAATAAAGCGGTGAAAGTTACGATTTTCAGCAGTAAACCTTACGATGAGCAATTTCTCACCAAGTTCAATCCTCCGTTTGGCCACGAACTGGTATTTGTTGAAAATCGGCTCAAACCACAAACCGCAGTGTTGGCAGAAGGCTCACTCGCGGTCTGCGCGTTCGTGAACGACGTGCTCGACGCGGCCACTTTAGAAAATCTTGCCCGTGGCGGCACTCGCTTCATTGCCATGCGCTGCGCCGGTTTTAACAACGTCGATCTCGCCGCCGCCAAGTCACTTAACCTGCAAGTTGCCCGCGTTCCCCACTATTCGCCTT
>JAYWAR010000392.1:0-9879 GCA_043782285.1 Akkermansiaceae bacterium
GAAGGCCCGAACATCGGTCTGATCAACTCGATGTGTACCTATGCTCGGATCAACGAGTTCGGCTTCATCGAAACTCCATACCGCCGGGTGGTGGACTCGAAAGTCACCAACGAAATTGAGTATCTCACTGCCGACCAAGAGGAAAACTTCCTGATTGCCCAGGCCAACAACCCGATCGACAAAGGTGGAGTTTTCCAAACTGAGCGGATCACTGCCCGTGAAAAAGGCGGCGAGTTCATCGAAGCGCTGCCATCGGAAGTCAACTATATGGACGTTTCACCGAAACAGCTGGTTTCGGTGGCGGCGGGTTTGATCCCGTTCCTTGAGCACGACGATGCCAACCGCGCGCTGATGGGCTCGAACATGCAGCGCCAAGGCGTGCCGCTGTTGGTTTCCGAGTCACCGCTCGTCGGCACCGGTCTCGAAGGCAAAGCTGCCCGCGATTCCCGTGCAGTGGTGGTTTCCGAAGCGGACGGCATCGTTGCCGCTGCGACTGCGGAAATTATCGTTACCACCCCAGACGGCAAACTCCCTGTTTCCGAGGAGAAATTCCTCAGCGATGCCGAATCCGTGCGGACGAACGTGGAAAAAGGCATCATGGCCTACCCACTGCGGAAGTTCATGCGCTCGAATGCAGGCACCTGCATCAACCAGAAGCCAATCGTTAAACTTGGCCAAAAAATTAAGAAAGGCCAAGTTCTCGCCGATGGACCGAACACCGAAGATGGCGAGCTCGCTATTGGTCGTAACGTGCTGGTGGCCTTCATGCCATGGAACGGCTACAACTTCGAAGATGCGATCGTGATCTCCGAGCGGGTGGTGAAAGACGACGTTTACACCTCGATTCACATCTCGGAATTCGATGTTGCTGCCCGTGACACCAAGCTTGGGCCAGAGGAAATCACTCGCGACATTCCAAACGTCGGTGAAGATGCGCTGCGTAACCTCGACCACGATGGGATCATTCGTATCGGCGCGGAAGTGAAACCTGGCGACATCCTCGTCGGTAAAATCACGCCGAAGTCCGAAACGGAACTTGCCCCTGAAGAGCGCCTTCTCCGCGCCATCTTCGGTGAAAAGGCCGCTGACGTCAAAGACACTTCGCTCCGCGTGCCATCCGGCTGCGTCGGGATCGTCCAAGATGTTCGAGTTTCCCAAAGCGGCTTTGCCAAAAAGCGCCAAGACAAAGTCGATCCAGTTGAGCTCAAGAAGACTCTCAAGAAAATCAACGACGAGCACAAAAAGAAGGCTGATAAGTTGACGGACGACCTCACTGAGCGTCTTTCCGACATCTTGTTGGGCGAAAAAATTCCGCTCGACGTAGTCAATGCCCAAACCGGTGAAATCATCATCCCGGCGAACCGCAAGATCACCAAGACCCTGCTGCGTAAGCTCGCTTCGGTCCACGATCACATCGAAATTGATCCATCCCCGATCCGTAACAAGATCTTGGAAATTATCACTTCGTTCGAAAGCCGTTTCCAAGAACTTGACACCGAGCGTGAGCGTAAGCTCGACTCGCTTGAGTCGGGGGATGAAGTCGATCCTGGCGTCATCAAGGAAGTCAAAGTCTTCATTGCCGCCAAACGGAAACTTTCCGTCGGTGACAAAATGGCTGGTCGTCACGGCAACAAGGGCGTCGTCGCCACCATCGTTCGTGAAGAAGACATGCCCTATCTCTCGGATGGAACTCCGGTCGATATCTGCCTCAACCCGCTCGGCGTGCCATCGCGGATGAACGTTGGTCAGGTGCTTGAAACTCACCTTGGCGTTGCTGCCAAGGCACTTGGATTCAAGGTGGCTACCCCGATTTTCGACGGGATCAAGGAAGAAGTCATCTGGGATTTCATGTCCAAGGCCAAAAAGGTCGATGGCGTGAAATTTATCGGTGATAATGGTGAACTTCGCGAACGCCGCCCTGGCGAACCCGAAGGTCGTGGCTACACTTGGATTGGCGATGGCAAGGACGGCACTACCGGTGGTAAATCGACCCTCTATGACGGTCGTACCGGCGAGGCTTTCCACAACCCGGTCGTGGTCGGGATGATTTACATCTTGAAGCTCGGTCACTTGGTTGCCGACAAAATTCACGCCCGCGCCGTCGGTCCTTATTCGCTTGTTACCCAGCAACCGCTCGGGGGTAAGGCGCAATATGGCGGTCAGCGTTTCGGAGAAATGGAAGTTTGGGCACTCGAAGCTTACGGTGCCGCTTATACCCTCCAAGAACTCCTCACCGTTAAGTCGGACGATGTCCAAGGTCGTACCCGGATTTACGAGGCGATTGTCAAAGGCGACAATAACCTCGAAGCCGGTACCCCAGAATCGTTCAACGTTCTCATCAAGGAAATGCAATCCCTCGGTCTCGACGTCCGTCCGGGTCGCAAGGGCTCCACCCACGGCTCCGGGATGACCGGTGGCCTGGATGACTACTCCTTGGATGATCTTACCCTGTAATTTGCAACGCGAACCCTAACCTGACCTAAAACGTTACTAACAACATGAGTGTCGATACTAACCTTCGCGAACTATTTGGTGTGGACGAGCGCCCTGAGGCCTTCGATCAAGTTTCCATCACCGTTGCCTCTCCGGAAATCATTCGCTCTTGGTCCAAGGGCGAAGTGAAAAACCCGGAAACTATCAATTATCGGACCTTCAAGCCTGAAAAAGGCGGTCTCTTTTGCGAGCGGATCTTCGGACCTACCCGCGACTGGGAATGCGCCTGCGGTAAATACAAGCGGATCAAACATAAAGGCGTGATCTGCGACCGTTGCGGCGTCGAAGTGACTCTGAGCCGCGTTCGTCGCGAGCGGATGGGCCACATCGAGCTGGCGGTGCCGGTTTCTCATATCTGGTTCTACAAGTGCATGCCATCCCGCATCGGCTTGATGCTCGACATGAGCGCTCGTCAGCTTGAGCGCGTCATTTATTATGAAGACTACGTCGTCACCGAACAGGGCAACACCGCCCTCGAAGTCGGCCAACTCCTCACGGAAAATGAACTCCGCGAAGCGGAAGACACCTACGGTGACGGCTCGTTCCAAGCCAGCATGGGTGCTGCCGCGATCATGGAGTTGCTTCGCCAGTGCGATCTTCCATCCTTGATTGTTTCCCTCGAAGAAGAACTTGGCACCACCAAGTCCAAGCAAAACAAGAAGAAGCTCTCGAAGCGTCTGAAAATTACCCAAGGCTTTCATCAGTCCAAATCGCGTCCCGAGTGGATGATTCAGACGGTGTTGCCGGTGATCCCGCCAGACTTGCGGCCCCTAGTGCCGCTGGAAGGTGGGCGTTTCGCCACTTCTGACCTCAACGATCTTTATCGTCGTGTCATCAATCGTAACAATCGCCTCAAAAACCTCCTGCTCCTCAAAACGCCGGAAGTGATCATCCGCAACGAAAAGCGGATGCTTCAAGAAGCGGTGGATGCGCTGTTTGACAATGGTCGCCACGGCCGCGCTGTCACCGGTGCGGGTAACCGCCCGCTCAAGTCCCTCAGCGACATGCTCAAAGGCAAAGGCGGCCGTTTCCGTCAAAACCTCCTGGGTAAGCGCGTCGATTACTCCGGCCGTTCGGTCATCGTCGTCGGTCCAGATCTCAAACTCGGTCAGTGCGGTCTGCCCAAAAAAATGGCGCTTACCTTGTTCGAGCCATTCATCATCCGCCGCCTCAAGGAGCTTGGCTATTGCCATACCGTGCGCTCGGCCAAGAAAATGATCGACCGCAAGACCACCGAAGTTTGGGACATCCTCGCGGAAGTCACCAAAGGTCACCCGATCTTGCTCAACCGCGCACCGACTCTTCACCGCCTTTCGATCCAAGCTTTCGAGCCGAAATTGATCGAAGGTGAAGCCATCCGGGTTCACCCGCTCGTTTGTACCGCTTACAACGCGGACTTCGACGGCGACCAAATGGCGGTCCACGTTCCACTTTCGATCGAGGCCCAGATGGAGTGTCGCCAGCTGATGCTTGCGCCAAACAACATCTTTTCGCCGGCTTCCGGTCGCCCGGTGACGGTTCCTACCCAAGACATCATTCTTGGCACTTATTATCTCACTTGGGCGGGTATTCGTACCCAAAAAGATCGGGAAAAAGAGGAGCACATGCCATTGTTCGAAAATGCTTCGGAAGTCGAGTTCGCTCTCGCCGCTGATAAAATCGACTATCACCAGTGGATTCGGATTCGTAACCCCGACCATGGTAAAAACACGGTCTTCGGCTACAAAGGTGAAGACCTTACCGATAAAGATCGTAAAGAACTCACTCCGCTTGAGCAAGCTCTCCGTCAGGGCAAAATCATCGAGACCACTCCAGGCCGCGTTCGCTTCAATGAAATCTGGCCTTCAGGCGTTGGCTTCATCAACAACAACGTCGGCAAGAAGCAAATCGGTGACATCATCTGGCGCTGCTATCAGGTCTCCGGCAAGCCGAAGACCGTCGAGGTTCTTGACGAGCTCAAAAACTTAGGTTTCCGCGAAGCGACCCGTTCGGGGACTTCGATCGGGATCGTTGACATGGTCATTCCTGAGGAAAAGACCGCCGTGATTAAGGAAGCCTACGAACAGGTGGACAAGGTTACCAAGCAGTACCGTAATGGCGTCATCACTGACGGCGAGCGCTACCAAAAGGTGGTCGATGTTTGGACTCAAGCCACCGATACCATTGCCAACGCGCTTTATCGCAAGATCGAGTTTAACGAAGGTAAGAAAAAGGCTTCGCCACTCTTCATGATGGTCGATTCAGGGGCTCGGGGTAACAAGTCCCAGATTAAACAGCTCGGTGGCATGCGCGGATTGATGGCCAAGCCATCCGGTGAAATCATCGAACGCCCGATTATCTCGAACTTCCGCGAAGGTCTGACGGTGCTGGAGTATTTCATCTCCACTCACGGTGCCCGTAAAGGACTCTCCGATACCGCGCTCAAAACGGCCGACTCCGGCTACATGACCCGTAAATTGGTCGATGTTGCCCAGGACGTCATCGTCTTCAAACAAGATTGTGGCACGGCCAATGGCATCACCGTCGCTGCCATCTTTGATGGTGACGAAGAGTCTGCCTCGCTGCCGACTCGGATCTACGGCCGCGTTTCGTGCGAACAAATCAAGGACCCGGTTACCGGCAATATCTTGGTGGAAATCGACGACGTGATCAACGAGATCCAAGCGAATGGCATCGAGCGGATCGGGGTTCTCAAACTGAAGATTCGTTCGGTTCTCACTTGCGAAGCGGAACGCGGATGCTGTGCCAATTGCTACGGCCTCAACCTCGCGACTGGCCTTCCCGTGAAAATCGGAGAAGCGGTCGGCATCATTGCCGCTCAGTCGATCGGCGAGCCCGGCACCCAGCTCACCATGCGGACTTTCCACGTCGGTGGAGTTGCTGCAGCGACGTTCAAACAGCCGATTATCAAGGCCAAAAACACCGGTCGCCTCGTCTATAAAGACATGCGCACGGTGCAAGACGTTGATGGTCACTGGGTCGTGCTCAACAAGAACAGCACCATTTCGATCCGCGATATGGAAGGCTTGGAGCTGGAAAGCCACCAGATCGTGATTGGTTCGGTGATTTCGGTGAAAGACGGCGAAGACGTCACCAAGGGCGACACGGTCGTCACCTGGGACCCTTACAACGTGCCAATTCTTACCGAGAAAAATGGTAAAGTTGAGCTGCGCGACATGATTTCCGGAATCACCGTTTCTAACGAGACCGACAAGGAAACCGGTAAAAAAGGCATGGTAGTCACCGAGCACAAAGAAGACCTTCATCCGCAGGTTGTGATCATCGATGAGAAGACCAAGGAAGTGAAAGCCAGCTATTCGATCCCAGTCGGCGCTCACCTTTCCGTCAAGGAAGGTCAGGTCGTCACTGCCGGTACGCAGATTGCCAAGACTCCGCGTAAGGTTGCTCGGACCAAGGACATCACCGGTGGTTTGCCGCGGGTTGCCGAGCTTTTCGAAGCCCGCAAGCCCAAGGATTCTTGCGTCATCGCCAAAATCGAAGGTGTTATTTCCTTCGGCGGTAACGTTCGCGGCAAGAAAAAGGTGATCATCACCCATGATGAAACCGGCGAACAAGTCGATCACCTGGTGCCGATGGGCAAACATGTGGTTGTCACCGAGGGCGATATCGTCAAACGCGGTGACCAAATCACCGAAGGCCCCGTGTCGCCGGAAGATTTGCTCGAAGCTTGCGGAGCCCAAGAACTCCAAGAGCACCTCGTCAACGAGGTTCAATCGGTCTACCGCGTCCAAGGCGTGGAAATCAACGACAAGCACATCGAAGTCATTGTTCGTCAAATGCTGCGTAAGGTGAAAATCACCGATCCGGGCGATGCCGACCAATTCCTCTGGGGTGACCAAGTGGATCGCTCGAACTTCACTCGGGTCAACGCGGAAATCGTCGCCAATGGCGGTAAGCCTGCCGAAGGTGAGCCAGTCCTGCTAGGCATCACCAAAGCTTCGCTGGAAACCGATTCGTTCATCTCTGCCGCTTCTTTCCAAGACACCACCCGTGTTCTTACCGAAGCTGCGACCCTCGGACGTGTCGATTACCTCAGTGGCTTTAAGGAAAATGTCATCATGGGTCACTTGATTCCTGCCGGCACTGGATTCTATCACCACCGCGAGGCGGAGTTCGAATTCACCGTCGAGGAGCCGGAGCCAATCGCCGTACCGAAGGAAACCTTCGACGACGACGAAGACGCCGCGACTGCCTAATTCGCCTCAATTCCATTCAAGCCCCAGCCTGCGCAAGCGGTCTGGGGTTTTTTGTTTTTGTGAAAGCGTCGGGATAAACTGGCTTGAAACCGAGAATACAAAAGTTTGACAGAGAAAAATTAGCCAGTCGCTCCGGAGACGAACCCGACGCGGGAAGCCGTCATGTTTCGGGTTTAGTATGGGGAAGTGGAGACGCAGGCCAGCGATTGAACTCCGAAATCAACAAGCCCATGTCCGACTTTGTCCTGATAAGAGAAACTCCCTTGGGGATTGGCGGTGAACTTGTGGAATATTGAGACCTTGGATAAAATAAGAGTTGCCGGATTTTAGCTAGAAAGTTTTCGTCAGCAATCACCGTAGGCCAAGTTCGTATTATCCATGAAAATGATTGATCAAATAACACCCGTGCTTGTCGCAATGACGCTTTTGATGAGCGGCACGCGCGCCATTTCCGCAGAGATTCCGCGACCCGAGCACCCACGGCCGGACTTGTTTCGTGACAACTGGATGTCGCTCAACGGGCCATGGCAATTTGAGGTGGATAAGACGGCGGACGGCGAATCGCGCGGCCTAACTTCTGGAACCGACCTGAATTCAAAAATTCTCGTCCCGTTCTGCCCGGAGAGCAAGCTGTCTGGCTTAACAATTCCGATGACGGATCACATCAAAAACGTCTGGTATCGCCGCATGTTTCAGCTTCCCGCAGCGATGAAGGATCAGCGGATTCGGCTGCATTTCGGCGGCGTGGATTACTACTCTTGGGTTTACATCAATGGCCAGCTTGCCGGATCGCACGTTGGCGAGAATGTGGATTTCAATTTCGACATCACCCGGTATCTGAAAGCTGGTAGCAATGAAGTGGTGGTAAAGGTGTTCGACGATTTTTCGTCAGGATTACAGCCCAGCGGGAAACAGTCAGGGAGTGATAAAAGTTCCGGTTGTTTTTACACCCGGACTACCGGGATCTGGCAATCGGTGTGGTTGGAAGCCGTCGGCTCGTCATTCGTCGAGACGATTTCCGTGGTGCCGGATCCCGATCACTCGCGGGTTGTCATCACCGCAAAGATCAATGGCGTGGATAAAGATTTGAAGCTTAAGGCGGAAGCCTTCGCCGATGGCAAGTCAGTGGGCTCGGACATCGCTTCCGGCCCCGGCCAAAACGTGCTGGTCATCGATCTCAAAGAAAAGAAGTTATGGAGTCCAGGCACTCCCTTTCTCTACAACTTGAAGCTCACGCTGGTGAGCGGGACGGGGAAAATCGACGAGCTAACGAGCTATTTCGGCCTTCGCAAGGTTACGATTGAAGGGCGGAAGTTCCTGATCAACGGCAAGCCGATTTTCCAGCGGCTCATTCTGGATCAGGGATTTTATCCGGATGGACTGTGGACCGCGCCCACCGATGCGGCGTTGAAGCGGGACATCGAACTCAGCATGGCGTGCGGTTACAACGGCGCGCGGTTGCACCAAAAAGTCTTTGAGCCGCGCTTTCTCTACTGGGCGGACCGCCTTGGATACCTCGTTTGGGGCGAGTATCCCAACGCCGGTTACAACAATCAGCGAGAAGGTTTCTCGGCCGTGGTCAACGAATGGACCGCGATTCTGATGCGCGACCGGAATCATCCATCGATCATCGGCTGGTGCGCTTTCAATGAAAACTTCGAGGACTCGGGCGAGCTTCAGCAAATGGTCTGGAACGTCACCAAGGCGGTCGACCCGACCCGCCCCGCCCTCGAAGCCAGCGGTTGGAATCACACGCTGCCCAATCCTGAAGTCCGCGATGCTCACGACTACACGGAAAGTTCTGAGAGAATGCAAAAAAGGTGGGCAAATTATTTCGCCGCTGCGCCCGCCGGTCCGACCGTTCCGGCACGCTACGGCAATCGAGATGCGTCGCTCGCCGACTGTGGCGTTCCCTACATGATCAGCGAAATTGGCGGTATCGGTTGGGCAACCGAAGGCGGTTGGAGCTACGGCAATGGCCCGAAAACTTTGGATGAATTCTATACTCGCTACAAGGGAACCATCGACGCCTTGCTCGACAACCCAAATTTGTTTGGTTTCTGCTACACCCAACTCACTGACATCGAGCAAGAGCGCAACGGCCTGTATTTCTACGACCGCAAACCGAAGTTCGACTCGAAGAAATTGTTTGAAATCACCTCCCGCGCCGCCGCTTACGAACGCGGCGAGCCGATGGCCGCCATCCCCGCGCCCAAGCCCGATGGAATCCGCTGGAAAGTGCTGGTGGGAGCCAAGCCGGACGGGCCGCTCAACACGCCTTATCACTATTCCACCGAAAAACCTGCGGGCGACTGGATGACGGAAAAATTTGACGACACCGCTTGGCCAAGCGGACTTGCGCCATTTGGCAACAAGGACAAGCCGAGCACCCCTTGGAAAACTCCCGAGATCTGCTTCCGGAAAACCTTTGAATACGGCGGCGGAACCCTGAAAAACGGCGCACTGGTGATCCGTCACAACGACAACACCGAAGTTTACCTCAATGGCGAAAAAATCGCCGCTGTCACCGGACCCAAGGGCTATTACATGATCATGGCCACCGAGGCGATGAACAAGGCACTCAAAAAAGGCAGCAACACCCTCGCCGTTCATTCCAAAGAAAGCGGCAACGGCCAATTCATTGACCTTGGTGTCTTGGTAGAATAGGTGACGCTCACTGCCGAGTGGACTCACGACCCTTCTGTCGTGAGTCAATGCGTCGCAAAAAAACGCGTTTGAGCTTGTCTATTTCCCCCATTGATTCCCGCTGGCTCCGTCGCATTGCCACTCACTGCTCCTGCGACCGGTGGTGTGGCACATGCTTCTGAATCGACAGCTCAATCTCGCCGCTGTGCAAATCACAACGCCAAGCATCCCGCCACCGACTTACTCTTCAAGCGGTTCTACCTGAGCCTGAATAACATCAGTCGCAAATAAATCCGAAGCGTTCCGAACTGGCCCGCGCCCTGAGTGATCATGGATCGGTCACTTTGAATGGAATCATCGATTTAGTCCTTGCCCAAAAGATCCGGTGGTCGTTAGAAACCTCCCCGTCAGAACTCCCCGCTGCAATTCTAACGATCCAACGGCAGTCGCAAATCCCTCCGCTCGGCATCATTTCAATCGATGGAATTCCAATCTCCGTGATCTCTCCTTCCAATTTCATGAA
>JAYWAR010000393.1:0-9868 GCA_043782285.1 Akkermansiaceae bacterium
CCAATCCGACTAATGTGCTCTCCAGCGGAATCGAAATCATCGGTTCCATCCGCTTCTCCAACGACATGATCATCGATGGGAAAATCGACGGTGAAATCACTTCGGACAAAGGCCGCGTGACCATCGGCGAAAACGCCGTGATCAAAGGTGATGTCACTGCCGGTGAAGTCAAAGTTTACGGCAAGGTCGAAGGTAAAATCACTTCCCAACGCTGCGAGCTCAAGGACAAATCAAAAATCAACGGCGACATCAAATCCAAGGTTTTTTCGATGGAAGAAGGTGCCCAGCTCTCCGGCCGCACCGACATTGGTGGCTGATTTATTTTTCCTCCCAGCGCTCTTCGTGGTGCTCGGCGGACTTCGGTTCCAAATGGGAAATCACCCGGCCATTCGGGTACAGCAGCTTGGCGACACAAGCTTCAACTTCTGTCGCTTTCTCATGCGCTTGACCGACACTCAGTTCGTCGGCAAAAACCAAATGAAACTCCACCCAATGAGTCCTCCCCGAATGGCGATAACGGAGGTTATGGTAGGACAAGCCCCGCTCGGCAACTTGCTGGTCGAGCAGTTCGCAAATTTCGCTTTGCACCTTCAGGTCCGCCTCATCCAGCAAACCGCCAAGGCTTTCGCGAATCAGCTTGAAGCCGACCCGCAGAATATTGAGTGCCGCCAAAATAGCGGCAAGTGGATCCCACCAAACCCAGTGGGTCCAATAAATGAGTCCCAGAGCCACCAACACGGCCGCGCTCGACCAAACATCAGTCAAAACATGCATGCCATTTGCCCGTAACAAGGGCGAAGCAGTTTTTTTGCCCAGATTCACCAGCGCGAATCCCAGCACCAAATTGATCAATCCCGCAACAGCAGTGATTGCAGCACCGAAACCAAGGTGAGAAACTTCGACCCCAAAGATGAATTGCCGAATCGCTGCGTAAATGATCAGCACCGCAGCCGCCGAAATAAGCGCCCCCTCAAAGCCCGCCGAAAGAAACGCGACTTTATCATGGCCGAAATGATGGGTTTCGTCTGCCGGCTTATGCGCCAACCGCAAGGCCCAGCCAGCGAATCCCACCGCTAACAAATGCACCACCGATTCCGCAGCATCCGAATAAACGGCAGAAGAACCAGTGATCATCGCCGCCGTCACCTTCGCTCCGAGCAGCAGCACTGCCGCCGCAAACGAGAGGTTCATCATCCGTTTTTGATCTTTATAGCTCCCCACCCGGTCAGTTTGCACAGCTCCCTCGTTCTAGCAATCTTTAGGAATCACGTCCCGCTTCAACATCCGTGCTTGTCTTGTCGCAAATACCCGCTACAGCCTCGCGGCCCGACGCGACAGAAAAACTGACAAGGCGGAATTTTGACTTATACTAGCTCATGGATACGCCTCCTTTCTCCGAACTCGGGTTGCCCGATACTTTGCTCGCCGCCATCGAAACTCTTGGCTACGAGCGGCCATCGCCAATTCAGGCGATGAGCATCCCCCCTGCCCTGTTGGGTAAAGACTTGGTCGGACTTTCCGCCACTGGCTCCGGAAAAACCGCCGCCTTCACCCTTCCCGCACTTGCTAAGCTCGACGTCAAACTCGCTTACCCTCAAGTACTGATCCTCTGCCCAACCCGCGAACTCGCGGTCCAAGTCTGCGAGGAAGTCCACCGTCTCGGCGCGAAAATGCATGGCCTCCAAGCCACCCCCGTTTACGGCGGCGCCCCGATCGACCGCCAGCTCCGCGCCCTCCGCAACGGTGCCCAACTGGTCGTCGGCACACCCGGCCGCTTACTCGATCACCTGCGTCGCGGCAGCTTCGATGCTTCGCGCATCAAAATGGCGATCCTCGACGAAGCCGACCGCATGCTGGACATGGGCTTCAAAGACGAAATGGACGAGTTGCTCGCCGCACTTCCTCCCGACCGTCAGACCTTATTTTTCTCGGCAACGATGAACCCCGGCGTTTCCCGGTTAATTCAAAAATTCGGCAACAGCCCGGAAATCATTGAAATCCAACAAAAGGCCCGCACCGTTTCCACCGTCGAGCAATCTTATTTTGAAGTCCGCCAACGCTCCAAAGTCGAAGTGCTGTCGCGTATTCTCGACATGAACCCGCCGCGCCTCGGCATCGTTTTTTGCAACACCAAACGCTCGGTCGATGAATGTACCGAAGACTTGGTCAATCGCGGTTATGCCGCCGACCGCCTCCACGGCGACATCACCCAGCAAATGCGCGAACGCGTGCTGAAACGTTTCCGCGAAGGAGCCGTCGAAATCCTCGTCGCAACCGACGTTGCCGCACGCGGCCTTGATATCGATGAAATTGACATCGTTTTCAATTACGACCTGCCCACCGACCCGGAAGATTACGTCCACCGCATCGGTCGTACCGGCCGCGCTGGCCGCTCCGGCCGTGCAGTGAGCTTCGTTTACGGACGGGAAATTTACCGAATGCAGTCGATCGAGCGCTACACCCGTAGCGTGGTCAAACGCGAGCGCATCCCTTCCGTCGAACAAGTCGAAGGCCGCCGCGCCGATCTCATTTTCGACGATCTCAAGGAACGCTTGGAATCTGGGAAATTTGATACTTATCAGGACAGTATCGACCGCCTGCTCGAACAAGGTCATACGCCAACCGACATTGCCGGTGCTCTCGTTACGATGATTCGTGAAGCCAGTGGCCGCGAAGGCTCAGCGATCGAAGAGGACCGCGAACCGGAACGTCCCGCCCGCCGCGAGAATGTCCGGCCACAGCGCGACGAGCGTAGTGATCACCAGCGCGATGACCGCGGCCCTCGCCAAGAGCGCTTCGAACGCGCACCGCGGGGGGATGTCCAAAGCACCGAGCCCGGGATGACTCGGCTTTTTCTTTCACTCGGCAAAACTCATGGGGTGATGGCCAAAGAGATCGTCGGTATGCTCTATCGCGAAGTCGGCTTGCCCGATGGCTGCCTAGGAAGAATTTCATTGTTCCCAAAACACTCGCTCGTCGACATTCCCGAACAATTCGTCAGCCAAGTCATCGATCGCACCAAAAGCTCTCGCCTCCGTGGCCGTCCATTCCGGATGGATGTGGACCGCGGACCGGCAGACCGAGCTTGAACAAAGTTGACGGAATCACCTGATTCATCTAGGGGTTTTGGTGTGAAAACCATCACCCCCCATCAGGCAAAAACTCACCTCGCCCGCTATCTAGCAGCCACCGAACACGGTGAAATCTTTGTGATCGCGCGCGGTGACAAGCCCATTGCGCTATTGACGCCGATCCCTGAGCTGGGACCGGACTCCCGGCCGCAAGCAAGTGAGCTCCCCGAGCTTCCTCACACCACTCGCCATTTGACGCTCGACCCGCTCACGGAGGAGGAGCTCAAAGCTTGGTACGAGTAACTCGCTGCCAACAAAGCTCAGCGGTGGACAAGAATGCTCACCCGATCACGGTTTCCGTTTGTCCCCCCCGGCACCCACTCAGCGGAACCTACCCGATTCGGTAAATCGATCACATGACTGTCTCCAACCTATCCAGAAACCCACAGCGTTTCATCCTATTTAGCGTTTTTTATAACGCCCGGGCTTATTATCCAGTGCTCGCGATTCTGTTTCTCGACCTTGGCCTCACTCTCGACCAATTTGTGCGACTCAATCTGATTTGGGCCGCGACCATTTTTCTGTTTGAAGTTCCATCAGGCGCACTCGCCGACACCCTCGGTCGCAAAAAACTTTTAGTCAGCGCTGCCGCACTGATGGTGGTAGAAATGCTCTGCCTGCTCCTTGCCCCCAAAAATGGCGGAACGCTGCTCATCCTCCTCTGCGTCGCTAACCGAATCTGCTCGGGCTTATCAGAAGCCTGTGCCAGCGGTGCAGACGAAGCGCTGGCTTACGAATCTCTACCAGAATCCGATCGCCCCAACTCGTGGGACCAACTGCTAGCAACTTCGATGCGTTGGCGCTCTGCCGGCTTTGTGGTCGCGATGATCCTTGGTGGCCTAATTTATAACCCGCAGCCGCTGAATCAAATTTTACCCGTGAACTGGCACTTATCGGTGGAGCTCGCGCACCGCCTACCCGTCGCCTTAGTATTCGCTCAAGCTTGGGTCTGCTTGGTCATCACATCGAGAATGGTCGAGCCACCCCGCGATTCCAGCAACCCGGTCGAACCCACTTGCACGGGAGCCATTAAACTCACCTTCGAGACAGCACGTTGGGTATTCACCAATCCTAAGACCCTCATGGTGGTGGTGATCGGACTTGCCATCGACTCAATCGTTAGAAATTTTGCCACCATCAACAGCAGTTACTATCGACTGATCAAGCTCCCCGAATGGAGCTACGGATTCATCGGTGCGGCAATCGGATTACTGGCTTGGTTTGTTCCAAGCATCGCCCAAAATCTCAACCGCCGTTTCAGCACCCTGACCAATCTCGGAATCGTCGCCGGCCTTTCTCTGCTCGGCTTAGCAGCACTGGTGCCGGCTTGGCCAGTGTTCGGCGTCCTTCCGGCAATCCTGCTGATGACCACCTTAGGCTTCCTCAGCTTCACCGTCAGTCGGGCGCTTCATGACGCCACCGATTGCTCCAAGCGCGCCACCGTACTCTCGGTAAAAGGTCTTGCATTCAACCTTGGATATGGACTTTTCAGCCTCGGCTTCGCTCGCCTACTCGCCAGTTTCTCGCAACCCACCGATGCCGCGGCACTTGGCCACGCCTTATTCTGGCAGGTACCCGCTTTCGGAATCGTCATGCTCTGCCTATTTACTGGGGCAAATCTCTTGCGCCAACACTCAGCCTGAGCTCAATCTTCAGCCGCCAAACTCACCGTCCTCAGATACTCACAAATTTCGGGAATCCGGTCACCGACCGAGTCCATTTCTAGCAGCTTTTGCCGCAAATCGGCTTCTTGGATAAACTGCTGGCAAATAATATCTGTCATCAATGCCGGCTCATCTGCCCGGTCGAGTAACGCTAAAATCGCACTCTGAACCTCTTCCGTTAAGCACCGGATCGCATCCTCAACCGCTCCACGTAAGGTTTTCATCGCAGCCTCTGCCTGCTTTTCCGGCGCAAAGACCGAAATGACCGGCTCAATGCTCGCCTGCGGGTAAGCGCCGCCCATATCCCACTCGCTAAAGCGCACCCGCATCACCCCGTGAATCAATAACTGCGAAGTGCCGTCGCCCTGCTCGCGCGACGCCCGCACCAAGCCAATCGTCCCCACCGGAGCCACATAATCACTCGGCTCACCCACTTCCTTTTTTAACAACCTCGCGACTGCGAAAAAACAATCTCCCTCCAAAGCTTCCTCGAGCATCTTCCGATAACGGGCTTCAAAAATATACAGCGGCAACCCACCGTGTGGAAACAGTGTACAATCCGGTAAAAGCATAACGCCACAACGCGCAGGAAGGTGAATACTCGACATTTGATAAAATAACTAAACCTGCTCCGGCTTGAGGCAAGGCAGATAGATTCAGCAATCAGACGGCTTCATTTCAATCAAATTAACTGCGGATACCACGTATCGCCGACGAGCTTCCCTGATTCAAACATTTTTAGAAAATGGCCGACCTGAGCTTAAAATACGCTCGTGCTCTAATTTCACGAATGTTGCCTTTCCTCTACGCGTAAATGCGACTATTGGAACACCATGAAATTGCAAACTCTGGGATTTTTGCTGCTCGCCGCATGTTTAAGCCGCAGCACCGCGTTGGCGCAACAACTTGTTCCACCGCTTTCGCAACCGAGGCTCTCACTGGCCACTGTGTTCCAAGGCGAGTTTAAGTTTCAAGCCATCGTCGCCAAGGCCGAACGCGAAAACTGGCGCAACCTGCCGCTTGGCGAACGGACCATCCGAGTCGCCCGCGAATTGGTTGGCACACCTTATGTCAATTATTCGTTAGAGATCGACGACCGGATTGAGTCGCCAGTCGCCAACCTTAAAGCGATGGACTGTTGGACCTATTATGAAAACTCGTTAGCACTTGCCCGAATGCTTCATTACAAGCCCGCCCCATACAAACCCCAGGACTTATTGCAAATGGTCGAAATCGAACGCTACCGCAACGGCATTTGCACCGGCAGCTATCTGAGTCGAATGCATCATTTAGAAGAAGTATTCGCCGACAACCAGCGCCGCGGTTACGCCAACAACATCACCTCACGAATTCCCGGAGCCGAAAAAATCCACCGCGAAATCCATGAAATGACCGTGCAATGGAAAGACTACCGCTACCTGCGCTCCAATCCATCCTTGATCGAGCCTATGGCCAAAATCGAAGCTCGAGTCTCGGATCTTCCAGTCTATCAAGTGCCTAAGTCCAAGGTCCGCGCTGCCGAAAAATACCTGCATAACGGCGACATCTGTGCAATCACTGGCTGCGATTCTGGCAGCTACACCTCACACGTCGGAATGATCGTCAGAATCCAAGACCGAGCTTATTTCACTCACGCCACCTCCGACCACGACAAGGGCCGCATGGTCATCATTGATCGCCCGATCACCGACTATCTCAATGCCAGTAGCAAACATGCAGGCATCATCATTTGCCGCCCAAATGATCTGCCGCAGTCGGCCCAATGGCAGAGTAACTTGGTCCGCCAATAACAGCCGCCGCGACTCAAGAATGCTCTGAACTGTCGGCTAAACTCTCAGCGATCGCTTTGATAAATTCGCCAGATTCCTTCTCGACTAAGGGCCGCGCTAACATTTCTTCGTAAATGTTGATGTAGCGCCGAGCCACTTCCTTATGGCTGAATTCCTTTTCACTTTCGATCATGACCCGCCGGATTTCGCGCACCCGAATTTCCTCTGGCAGAGAATAAAACTCCATCGCAGCGTCGATGGCCCAGCGGAAACCCGCCGAGTTGTAATGATCAAAGCGGAAACCATTGCCACTCGAATTGTCTAGATCCAAAGGACGAACCGTGTCGTAGAGACCACCGGTGGAATGCACAATCGGCAGAGAACCATACAGTGGCGAGGTCATCTGTGGCAGCCCGCAAGGCTCAAATAACGAAGGCATCAGCATGAAATCTGAAGCACCGT
This sequence comes from Akkermansiaceae bacterium, assembly GCA_043782285.1. Classification (GTDB taxonomy): domain Bacteria; phylum Verrucomicrobiota; class Verrucomicrobiia; order Verrucomicrobiales; family Akkermansiaceae; genus Luteolibacter. The sequence goes on from JAYWAR010000393.1 coordinate 7,027, forward strand.
AAGCAAGCCGAGAAAGACGTTCTTCAAAATCAACAATCGCCACCCGCTCGCGCAAATCAAAAGCACTTACAATTTGATCGATCCAATGTTGGTGAGGACCATTAGCGACGATCACCACCTGCAAATTACGATCCCAATAGTCCGACACCAAACCATGCAAAATTTCCGTCAGCAACTGCGGCCCTTTTTGAATCGGATCGAGCCGTGATGGCCAAAAAAAGATCGGCGCATTCACATCTTCTTTAAGCTGAAGCTCGCGTTGCAAAGCGAGCTTGTTTGCCGCCTTGCCTTCCACAAAATCGGCCACCCCGAAGTTCTGTGCCAGGGCATCATCCGTGAGTGGATTGTAAGAAGCATCTGGCGCATTGAGAATGCCTGCAGAACAACCCGCAGCGTATTTGCTTCGCAGTTCCGCCCGCACCGAATCCGGAACTACGGCATGCCAGCCTTCGACGATTTCCCACAAAAACCGTGGACTCACCGTGTTGATATAATGAGCCGCAAAAATTCCCGAAGTGAGCAGATCGACCGGGACCGCCGAACGAGCGTGATCGTAATTGGCAGGAGCTCCGGTGAAATACAAATTCATCCAGAATTCAGCCGCATCGATTCCCGCTTCTTCAACCTGTGCCAGCGAAACTTGCAGCGTGTGAATGTTATGAACGGTAAACAGGCACTTGATCCCCCGTCGCCGAGCCATCGCCGGAATCAACGAGGTCATCCAGTCATTGCAGTGAATCAAGTCCGGCATCACTCGTGGGACAATGTGGTTGATCAACTCGCGCTGAAACACCAATGCAATTCGCATCGATTCATCCGAGTGCTTGCTGTAAACCTGATCCCGATAATAAAAAATCCGATCTTCTGCCAGATGAATATGTGCTTCCGGCAGGACTTCGTGGTATTTTCTCAGCTCTTTTTCGTGCAAGCTAAAGATGTCTCCTTGGAACATCCGCCGGTAGTTTGGCATCGCCACATGCACGTCTGCACCCAACTCAAATAGAGCCGATACCAGCGAAGCCGATACGTCCGCCAAGCCCCCCGCCTTCGCCGACATCCGTTGCGCCATGTTCCCCATCCCCGATGGCAAATAGGTGATTTCTGGGGTAACAATGAGGATTCTTGGCTTGGTTGTGGCTGACATTAGATAGATTTTTTGCCGTAATTTGATTCACTTGGATGCTGGAAAAAATTTCAAAAGATCGCCACCTCAATCTTCTCGATCTCAGAAATTATTTCCGCCCACGGCATTGCTGCCTCATTCGATCACCGGGTTCACTGACCGACTTCGGATAAATGCCGGATGCAAAATTGCGACCACGTCTCCAAGCGCTCAAACCACGCTCCGTTGAGCTCCGAAAGCGGCGTGAATCCAAGATCCGTCAGAGCATCTTCACGAGAAACCACGGTATCATGTTTTAAATCTATCAAATGAACAATCCCGAGGTGGACTTGCCCAACCGTGTTAGATTCATCGTTGAGCAGAGCAATGATCCGATGCTCATGCGCTTCGCAGAGATCCAATTCTTCTTCAATTTCACGAGTCACCGCCGCATGATAGGCAGCAGCTCCCGTCCGCCCACCGCCGGTATCGATCGGGTTGACATGCCCCCCCACACCCACCGAAATTTTAGCGTGCAGTCGGCTTTCCCCACCCGCTTTGCCACGGGTATAATGGAGAATTCGGTCGCCGCAGCGGAAAATGCAGTAAGGGATCAGCTGTTTGTGACTTCGATCATTTTCCGCGGTCGCACGGTCCATAAAAAAATGATTGGCAGGATCAAGCAACCGTTCGATTGCTGCATCCAGCTCTGCCGTTCGAATGCCTTCAAAGGCACCAATTTCATCCAATAACGCACGCGGCACTACCAACACTTCCTCTCCAGCATACTTCGACATGCCCTGCAGCATAGTGAGCCGCTCCGCTTCGCCAAGCCCTCATCCACAAGTTCTGCCGCAGCACCAAAGCTTCCAATTCCTTCACGCTGCCACCCTTAAACAAATAAATTCTGCATTTTTAAAAAATCCTCTTGCCCCACCGCAGTCCCACCGGTAAGTCTCCGCCTCACCCGAGAGGGGCGTTAGCTCAGTTGGTAGAGCACTTGCATGGCATGCAAGGGGTCAGCGGTTCGAATCCGCTACGCTCCACCATTTTTTTTGGGTGCTGAATAGCCGATTCATTCTCAGTCATGGCGATAAACCCTGTTGGAAGCTTAGCAGGTGCTCACTCCGTATTGTGCCAATGATAAATGACACCAGAATGATTAAGTCGTTGCGCCAGGATTCATGACACCCGATGTTTGGGAGTTTTTTGCTTACATGAGGGAAACTTGGCAAGGTTTCCCGCAGGGGCAGACGAAGTGGAGGCACAGGGAGCGCCAGCGACCGAAGCCGCAACGCAGTCCGCCCCTACGGCGGCCTTTAGGGGATGGCGGGGTGCCGTATTTCTTGAGAACTTTGCTGCCTACCCGCTGTTTTTCGATGAGTTTCATGACCGGGGTGAAGTGATTGCGGAGGGGTAACCATGCCTTTTCGTAGAGGTCGCTCACCTGTTCGCGTAGCTTGAGATCGCCAAAACGCCCGTAACCTAACAATTGTCTGACGTGGGTGAAGTTTTTCTGCTTTACGTGGGCTTGGTCATTCTTTTTGTAAGCTCGTGAGTGAGTCCAGTTGACGCTCTGATCCCGCCGCAGGAGGTAGGTTTCGAGGACTTCGTTGAGAAATTCGCTGCCGTTGTCGCAGTCGAATCCAACCATCGGGAAAGGCCGTCGGTTTTCAATCCGCTCAAGGCCGACACGCACTTCGCCACCGCTCTTGCCCCAGAGTGCCGCAAGCTCGGTCC
>JAYWAR010000394.1:0-26008 GCA_043782285.1 Akkermansiaceae bacterium
GTGGCGCAAAGAGATTAATGCGAAGCATGGTGAATCGAAATCAGTTTGACGAGCAAGTCCTCAATGAATTCGAGCGGAATCTGGTTGGGGCCGTCGGACATGGCGTTGGCGGGATCCGAATGGACTTCCATAAATAAACCGTCGATGCCGGTGGCGACGGCTGCGCGGGCGAGGACTGGCGCCAGTTCGCCGTCACCGCCGGTCGCGCCGCCGAGACCGCCGGGGCGCTGGACCGAGTGGGTGGCATCAAAAATGACCGGAAGGCCTTCTTTGCGCATCCAGTAGAGCGAGCGCATATCTACCACCAAGTTGTTGTAACCGAAGGTGGTACCACGCTCGGTGATCAGAAAATTGGTGCAGCCAAAGCCGCGCATTTTACCGGCAATGTTGATGGTGTCGAGCGGGGCGAGGAACTGCCCTTTTTTGACATTCACGGCACGGCCGGTTTTGGCGGCAGCCTCGAGCAAGTCGGTCTGGCGGCAAAGAAACGCAGGGATTTGGAGCAGATCGATGTGCTCGGCGGCGATTTCCGCCTGCTCGGCGGTGTGGATGTCAGTGGTGACTGGAACTCCGAGTTGCTTGGCGATTTCACCAAGAATCCGACAGCCATCCTTAACGCCGGGGCCGCGGAATGCACCCATTGAAGTGCGGTTGGCCTTGTCGAACGAGGCTTTGAAGATCAAGTGAATACCGGTGCGGTCGGCGATTTCCTTGAGCGAGTGAGCCATTTCCCAAGCAAATGCTTCGCTCTCAAGTGCGCAGGGACCGAGGATGAAAAAAGGAGTCGGTCCGCCGACCGGGACCTTGCCGATGTTGAAAGGGTCGAAATTCATAAAGGTGTGAAAAGGAGTTAAGAGTCGGCGGCGGCCACTGCCGCTTGGAAGAGCGGGCGCAGATTGTCGAGCGCACTGCTGAGCAATTTTTGCTCGGCAGTGGTGAGATTATCAACAGTTTTGGTAGCCAGCATTTCGAGTGAATCGATCACAGATTGGGCGGCTCGCAGGTTAATTTGCTTGGTGCCGCTGTGTGGATTGGGAATTTGGCCAAGGAATAACCCGGCATTCTGAGCTTGGAGAATGATGAACTCATTGAATCGAGGATCGGCTGCGGGCGCTGCGGGCATGATTTGAGAATCTGGGTTCTGCCGCAAATATACAAGCGGGAAGACCGTTCGCACCCCGCTTTCCGGCGAATGAGCTCCGAATTTTGGGCGCTTTGATATGCGGTGAGGACAGCCCGAACCGGTTTTTGGCCTCAAGTTGAGAAAAAGAACTCGTCATTTCGGTCCTCATTCGCAGACATTTCGGGCGTGATCCACCCCACTGCTCTTGTTTCACCGCTCGCCACCTTGGGGCAGCAGGTCCGCATCGGTCCATTTTGCGTCGTCGGCGCAAATGTTGAACTGGGCGATGATTGCGTCTTGCACTCACACGTGGTGCTCGAAGGTCACTCGAAATTTGGCGCGGGTAATGAGTTTTTTCCCTTTGCCGCGGTCGGCGGTAAGACTCAGGACCTGAAATATACGGGCGGCCCGACATACCTTGAAGTCGGCGACCAGAATGTTTTCCGGGAAAATTGTACAGTCCATCGCGGCACCCATGCTGAGCTACCGACTCGGATCGGCTCGCATAACCTATTCCTCTGCTACTCGCATGTGGCTCACGATTGTCAGCTTGGCGACCATATTATCCTCTCCAATTCAGTCGCGCTGGCGGGGCATATCGTGGTCGACGACTACGCGATTATTTCCGGTGCGGCGGCGATTCATCAATTCTGCAGGATCGGTAAACATGCCTTAGTCGGCGGTTTATCGCGGGTGGTGCAGGACGTGCCGCCATTCATGATTGTCGAAGGCAATCCGGCAAAGACTCGTGGCTTCAACTTGATCGGCTTGCAACGCCGCGGCTTCGCGGAGGACCAGATTAACGCCCTCAAAACCGCTTACAAAAAGCTGTTCTTAAAAAAAGACGGCAACCTTGCAATCGCCCTCAGCTCACTCAAAGCCACTCACACTGGCGACATGCCGCTGGTCGCCCATTTGATCGATTTCATCGAAAAATCCCAGCGTGGGGTCACGCGTTGAGACCGGATTACTTCGATCCGGCGGTCTTTTTACAGATGGATCGATCAATCCCGAGTGCCCGTAATTTTGTCGTTCAGGCTCTTGCCGCTGGCTGAGTCTTTGGTCTCGGCGAATTTTATCTTAGCCACCCCGTAGCGGCAGTCAGTGACCGTCGGCGTTTACTCCGGGAGGAAGATGTGCACGGTTTTCAGCAGTCGTTGAGGGCGGGGATGCCGTAGGCAAGCAGAACGATCTCGTTGCCGTGGATCTCGTGTTTGTAATTATGTGGGAGCTGTTCCTTGCGATCCGCGCCATCCCGGAGCAGTGGAGCGCAGACCAACGATGGACCCTGCGATTGACTCGTTCACGGCATCGCAGGGCCGCGCAAATTTTTTTCTGTAAAAATGACTTCTGACTTTTGCAGAAAGGTGGTTTTCCGAGTTTAGTTTACGGGTTGTTAGGAGAGTATAAAACTATTTCCAGTGTAAAACTATTTCCCAGACAAATAATTTAAAACTCGGAGCAATGGAGCGCGGATCAACGATGGACCCTGCGATTGACTCGTTCACGGCATCCCAGGCTCGGTGTAAAATGGTTGCCCGGCCTGCCAATCTAAAACTATTTCCCAGACAAATAACCTAAAACTTGCCAATGACGCAAAGGATTAGAATTTCTTACTCTTCTTCGCGCTCATTGCGTCCTTCTGTTTCAAATTCTAGGGTATTAAATTGTAGCTATAATTTATTTGTCACTCTGAATGTGCTCAACAACCACACCCATTTTTTTAGGGTTAAAAAGTGGACTCGTATAGATGATTTGTCAGAGCACTTGTATTCTTGGAAGAAATGAATGCAGGCCGTTGAAAGAGCCGGTGGCCGAAGCGAATGGCGGGCATAAAGGGCTTGTCCTTCCGCCAGCAAACCGGACTACCACCCACCGGGTTGCGCAGGCGAGAACAGAAGTAGAGCATGCCGGGACGCCTACATTCGCTTACGGAGTGGCTACTACCCGGAAGAATTTCCTCAATCCAACGGCGGCGGGAACCGTGGCGGTGGTGGATACCCCGGCCGCTGGTTGGATCACGCCGAGGCCGGAATCGACCCATGTTGCGAGGTCTGGCGAGGTTTCTATCCGATAAATTCGGGTAGGCTTGCTGGACCATGTCAACGACCATTGGCCCAAGTTGCCTAGGACAGCTTGGTGATTCTTGATCTGGAAGGAATCAGCCGGATCAAAGGGATTGGTGTCGACGAGGTATTCCTCGATATCGAGGTGGCCGTCGCCATCGGAATCCGAGGTGGCGTCCATCTTTGCAAGGTTTCCGGCACGCTGGATTTCCCAAACATCACTGATTTCGTCGCCATCGGTATCGGCAGGCGCGGTAGTGGTGGCTTCCACCACGACGCGTTGGATTTCCGCTGCGGCCAGTGCTTCGGTATGAATCCGCACGTCATCAAGCTGGCCGTTGAAATAGTCGACTTTGGCGGTGGCGGTGGAATTCCAGCGAGCGCCTAACAACATATTCACTGGGTTGTAAGGACTTTGGATCATGCCGCCGAGATCCTTGGTCAAGGCGAGAGTGCCGTTGATATACATTTTAAAAACTCCGTTCTGGCTGGTGACCGCGAGGTGGGTCCACGTATTGAGCGGCAATGCCGTGGCGGCCTCGAATGGCCATAGCCCGAGGGCGCCGCCGCCTTGGTCGGAAATGATAAAGCCGGGCTTCAGGTTGTTGAGGTAGAGTCGTTGTTGATAGGCTTGCACTCCATTGCGTTCCTTGCCCACCACGGTTTGGAAGCTGGCACTCGATTGCACGCGCACCCACAGCGCGAGGGTGAAGTTAGCCTGTAATCCAGCGCCGCCTGTGTCCGCATGAGCGCTGCCATCAAACGACAAGGCCCCTCCCACCTTGCCGTCTGTCGTCCAAGTGGTACCGGAAACTTGTCCGTTGTTGCCGGGTGCGGCGCTACCGGTGACGTCATCCATGAGGGAGTTGCCGCTGCCATCATCGCATTTCCAATGCCGGATCATGCCAAACGCATTGATGCGGAAGCTGATTTTACTATCCGTCACGATGACGTTTGAAGTCGCCGCAGTGTCTTTGATGCCATCGCCGCGCAGGGTGTAGAGAATGTCCGGGCTGAGCGCTTGGTCCATGGTGAGCAGCACCCGGTCCGGACTTGTGGCGTTGAACGCGGCGGCGGTGATGGAACGCCCGTGCGACATCCGAAAATGGACAGGCATCGAGGCCTGCGTGGCGTCAAGCGGCTCGCTGAAAACCACCGTCATGTCGGTCCGACCAGGCAAGGTGGTAGCCGAGAATAGGGTGAGCTTTGTCTGATCGCGGGAGGTCGCGACTGGCACTGCGGGCGCTTTCCAGACCGTTACCGTTTACGGCAGAGACCCGATAGGATAACGTTAAATCCTCCGGTGCGCGGTTGTCGATAAAGCCGGTTTGGGTGCTGCTGCCGAGCATGGCATTGTCGCGGTAAATCCGGTATTGGGCGACGCCGGTTTCAGGATCTGCGGCCGCCTGCCAGGTGAGGGTGACTTGGTTTTCCACGACGCTGGCGGCGAGTCCTTGCGGCACGCTAGGCGGTGTGGTGTCTAATGCCCGCACGCCGGTGCGGGACACGGCGAAGCTGCGGATGCGCGGCGTGCCCATCGCGTTGGTGACGGCTAAGCAGACCTTCGAATAGCTGGCCGGAGTGAATTTTCGGATTTGTTTTTCTCCGATCGCGGTGCCGCCAGTGACGATGGACCGCCATTGCGTGCCATCCCAGCCATCGATCGTAAATGCGCGGACCCGTTCACCGTAGCGTAGGTCTTCCTGCACGATGACGTGATCGATCTCGGCAGTAACCCCGAAATCTAGGATCTGATTGCCTGTCCCGTCCGAGATTGAGAACAAAGGATGGCCGACTGCGCTGTCGATGGCTTGGCCCAGTTCAACCCCACGGGCGCGGTTCGCCGCGCTGATGGTGCCGTCCGTTTGCACAGGAAAATTCAGTAGCAGCCCGGCCCGGTGACCAATGCTTTGGTAAAACACGTTGGTCAAATCCGTAAGCGCACGCGGCCCGCCGTCGAACCAACCGGTGGACAGGGGGTGTCCACTTCCGGCGGCGTCCAATGCACACCATCCGGATTGCCGTTGGTCACAACCCCGCCGGTGGCGATGACCAAGTTCCGGTCGGCTTGGCTGATGATATTCCAAGAAGGATAGGGGGCGATCCCGTCCTCATTCCCGACCCAGCGTAAGGTTGCATCAGTGCCTTGGAAAACCACAGCATTCGGTTGGTGGGTGGCCAGCAGGGAATTGATAGCAGTGCCTAATGACGGGACCGCACCTCCGTCCAGCCACCATTCCGCGATTTCGCCATACTGGGTAGCCAGTTCCGTAGCTTGCGTGGTGTAATAATTGTTGTAAGCCGATTGGTCAGCCGGATAGCTGCCACCTTTTCCCGCGCCGAAATGATCATCGATGGTCGCAAGATAGACACCGACTCGCAGACCGCGCCGCCGCGCTTCGTCAAACACTTCTCGCACCACGTTCCCCGCACCGTTCTTGTATTGGGTGCGGCCGATGTTCTTGGTACTTTGGGATTCGCCGGGCTTGACTGACAGCGTGGGCCACCAACACAATGTGCTTCGCTCCAACACTGATCGCCGCATCAATGAGCGCAGTCGGATTGAAGTTGGCGAAGGTCATGGTGCCAACGGGATAAGTCGGGTTCATGTGGAAAAACACCGCCATTTCATCGCGGTGCCATGCCAGTTGTCCTGCGGCCGGAACGACGAGATTGGTTTCCGGATCTCGGGCGCTCTACGCGGAAACGAGTCCCGCAGAGCTGAGGACTATGGCGAGGAATCGATTGAAGTATTTCATTAAAATATGAAGCTTAGAGATGGGCACCAACAAGACCAAGGCGATGCGAACGCTAGGAAATTGTTCTAAATGTGAAAGGCGTTAAAAGAGACGGCACCTTGACCAAACGGACAAAAAGGGCTTGTCCGCCCGATTGGAATGGCTTCAGCGGCGGCGGCGCAGCAGACCGATTACGCCCAGGCTGCTAAGCAACAATGACGAGGTTTCAGGTACCGCTACGACAGAGGACAGCTTGATCTCATCGACAATGCCGAAGCGTCCGGTGAAGTCGACCTTGATGCCGAGGTTGTTACCGGTAACGGTATTTAAGTGCGAGTAGGTAGGAAGGGTGAATAGCTGTACTTGATCGGCAGTAATACCGGACTGCAGTTGGGTTAAAGTACTCAACACGGTGTTAGCGGTAAGGTTCATCAGGCTAATGGTGTAGATGCCGTCGTTACTGGCGCCTCCGATGCCATTGCGCATCCCGCCCAAATACAGGCTCAGCGAGTAGTCAGAATTGGCGGCTAGGGTTCCCACTGTGCCTAGCATAGTGACGCCACCGGGGGTGGAGTCGGCTCCCAGAAAGACGTGGGCATCTTCGCCGACGCCGAGATTAGGATTCGCACCAGTGTAGCCGTCCTGATTGTATTTGCCTTTTGCAAAAGTTCCGGTCCTCGTCCACCCACTGGGTAGTGCCGTATAATTGCTCCAAGTGCCGAAGGTCTCAGAATAAATCACTGCGCCATGAGCGGTGCCGGTCAGCAGGCATAACAGACAAAGCTTCTTCATTTTCATCTTGGTAATGTTCATTTGGGTTGTGTTTTTTAGGGAAAATATCGATCAGCCATCGCACAGTGAATTTGATTTACTGGGTGTCAGTTGATTGATTGCTGTTAGAAAATTATTTGTGTGGTGAAGTCCGGTGAATGGAGCGGATAGCGGGAAAAAGCGGGCCAAAAGCCGGGAAATCTGGCGACCCGAGTTGAGCACAAGGCTCCAAACGGCGAATTTAGCAGGATGCATTGGCTTGCGAACGAATTCATGAGTAAATACTCAGACTTCACTCTATGTCTCCGATCCGCTTTTCCAAGGATTCTTTTGGAAAGTCTTTGAGTGAGTGGTTTAATCAAAAGTATTCGACTTGAAGGTCGGACAATTCTCATTTTTTCCAGGTTGCGAGTGCGTGGGATGGCCTCTGTGGAGATTGATTTCGCCGAGTCGAAATCAGCCTCTTAAACCTCTACGACGCGAATTATCTGCTGCTACGTGCAAAGATGGCTTACTTAGCCGACTGTTAAGCCAAGGAAATACTATTGCCATTTTAACTCATTGTAAATCAATCGGAAAATTGAATCCCCAAAACTTGTCTTCGCATTTCTCGAGCACTCGCGCTTCTGTCGCAACTGCCCTGCCCTCTCCAACGCATTGTGGTTTGAAGTGGGTATCCGCTGTTGCCTCGGCCTCTTCCAAAGCGGCCGCGAGCCTTTCTACCTGTCATCCGCGCGTATCTGCCGCACATTTTTCGGGGTTTGCTTCAATCAGGCAACGCGCGTGCAGACGACAAAAGATCTTCACGGTTGACCCGCAGGCGGGTTTTCCTAAGCTCGTCGCAGTGAAACTTGTGCTCAATGGAGTTCCGAGCGCCCTGCTGGCTGGGGTGCTTGGCCGTTGATCCTTTGTTTTACTGGTCTCAGATTCTAGGCTCATCTTTTGTTGAGGTGTGGGCCTGCTGGGTTTTCCCAATTTTCTAAAATGCATCCGACATCGCTTTCCAAATACCGTCCTTTTCCGGCCGTTTCCTTGCCGGATCGCACCTGGCCGGAGCAAACTCTGACCCACGCTCCCGAATGGTGCTCGGTGGATCTCCGCGATGGTAACCAAGCATTGCCCCAACCGATGTCGATTGAGGAAAAACTCGATTTTTTCGATTTGTTGGTCGGGGTGGGGTTCAAGCAAATCGAGGTGGGATTCCCGTCGGCGGCGGACACTGAGTTCAATTTTCTGCGCCGCTTGATTGATGAAAACCGGATTCCCGAGGATGTGACGATTCAAGTGTTGGTGCAGACCCGTGAGCCGCTGATCCGTCGGACCTTTGAAGCGATCGACGGTGCAAAACGAGCGATCGTCCACATTTACAACTCCACTTCTCCGCTGCAACGGCGGGTCACGTTCAGCGATGCCTCGCGTGAGTCGATCAAGCAGATCGCGGTCGAGGGGGCGGAGTTGGTGCGCAAGTTGGTGCCAACAATTCCACGCACCGAGGTGGTGTTGCAATATTCGCCGGAATCCTTTTCCGATACGGAGCTGGATTTTGCACTCGAGTGTTGCAACGCGGTGATCGAAATTTGGCAGCCGACGCCACAACGCAAAATGGTGATTAATTTACCGGACACCGTTCAGTGGACTACACCGAACGTGCATGCCGACATGATCGAGTGGATGTGCCGCCACCTTGCGCGGCGCGATTCGGTGCTGGTTTCCCTGCATACTCATAATGACCGCGGCACCGGTGTCGCCGCCACCGAATTGGGGCTGATGGCCGGAGCGGACCGGGTGGAAGGCACGCTTTTCGGCAACGGCGAGCGTACCGGAAATTTGGACATCGTCACGGTGGCACTTAACCTCAACAGCCACGGGATTGCGACTGGCTTGGATTTTTCCGATCTCCAGTCGATCCGCACGGTTTACGAACGGGTGACTCGGCTCAGCGTGCCTGAACGCCAGCCTTATGCCGGCGAGTTGGTGTTCACGGCTTTTTCGGGCTCGCACCAAGATGCGATCAAAAAAGGTCTCGATCGCCGCAGCCGGGAACTCGTGGGCGATCCGCAAATCCCGTGGGGCGTGCCGTATTTGACCATCGACCCGCAGGATATCGGGCGCTCGTATGAGGCGATCATCCGGATCAATTCGCAGTCGGGAAAAGGCGGCGTCGCCTACGTGCTCGACCGTGAACACGGCTTTGATTTGCCGAAATCGATGCACCCGCAAGTCGGCAAGCGAATCTACGATCTCGCCGACCAACATGGCCGCGAACTCACGACCGATGAAATCCGCGAGGCGTTTTTCGAAGAATTTGTCAATATTGCCATTCCGCTGGATGTCGTCGATTACGAATTGATCCACCAAACGGGTGAGCGCGGCCTCGTCCAGTGCAAAGCCAGCATCCTGATGGCAGGTGAAAAAAAAGCGATCGAAGGCTTTGGCAACGGTCCGATCAATGCTTTCGTTCACGCTTTAGAAGGCGCGGGGCTCAAAGATTTCAAGGTTACGGATTACCGTTCTCATGCGGTTCGCGGCGGCTCGGACGCCAGTGCAGCTGCCTACGTTCAAGTCCAGTCCGACACGGGCAGCTTGTTGTGGGGTGCCGGGGTCGATCCATCGATCGAAATGGCCGGCCTCAAAGCTCTGGTGACGGCCTGGAATTTATTGCGTGAAACGGTCGGCAGTGTTGGCCGTTGAATGCCCGGCGCCAAAAAAGCTTTTCGGCTTAGCTTGGCAAGGGTGGCGACGAATCAAGGTATTCCTCAAGCGGCAAAAAACCGGTGACAATCCATTCGTTGCGGGTGGAGTTGAGTGGAGTGCCGCAGTATTGGCAGTTCAAATCAAGGGTATCGCCGATTCCGCCCCCGCAGTTGGGGCATTGGTGCTGGTAGAGGGCACCTTTTTTTGCCGCCGCGTCGGCGTCGCGCTCGAGGATCAGCATGTGCTCCGTGCGAACTGGCTGGTCATCGATCAAAATGATTTGCTCATTTGAGGATAGCTCGACTCGCTGCATGCTGGCGGTGAGGCGAAGGTCGAGACGATGGCGTAGGCCGTGACGAAAGGCGTGCAGCAGCGTCGATTCATTCAGATAAATCCGACTGAAGGCGATTTGCTGCGCAGGAATCATTGCCGTGATTTTGGCGAAAACGTCATCCGCCACGAAGCGGCGGACGGAAGCTGGGTTGCGTGTGGCGAGAGCCGTCATGATTTGCATGAAGGCATTGCTGGCGGTGTCTTCTGCCAGTTGGGTGGAAAAATCAGGGCACTCCGGGGTGAGCTGCGCGAGTTGTTCGGCGAGCGAATCACCATGGGTGGCGATGCGGGCCTGGTTTTCGTAATCGGCCTGTTGGGTGATTTCCGCCAGAATCCAGTCAAATTCGCCGCTGTTGACGATAACTTGGCAGTAAGAGCAACGGCATAATTCGCCCATGTCTTGGGGCAACGCCGCACCACAAGACGGGCAGTTTGGGTTGCCATAAAGATTTGCTGCCGGATTTTCGGCCCCGCGTTTCCGAATAAAAGACCAATATTCGATGAAGGTTTCGTAGCTCTCGGTGTCGAGACGATGATCGCGCTCGCAAATGAACGCATCTTGGGCCGAGGCTTGGATCGCGACGTCAATCACTTGGTAGGGCCCATCCACACGGGCAGATACCACTTCGATGCTGTGAACCTCGACTTGGCTTAGCGGGTTTTGTTGTTTCAACAGTGCCATCATCCGAAATTGGGTGGCAAAGCGCTGGTAGATGCCGTCGGAAATGAAAGGTCGAACTTCCGCGATGCTTTGGGCCGACCACGCAGTTTGGATCTTGAGAAAGGCGTGTTTGACTTTGGAGTTAAAGGCGAGGATGTCGAAATCGGGATGAGCCAGACGGAAAGCGGCGAGCCCCTCGGAGTCGCCCTCGGGTGGCGACCCACCGGTGGTATTGATGCTGCGGGATGAGGAAAAAAAGCTTTGATATAGGCCGACTCCAATCAAAAGGATGACGATCAGAAGAATGATAAAAATCCCCGATAGCCCACCGGAGCCCCCGCCGCCGTAACTGTGATAGGATGAGCCCCCACCAAAGGATGAGCCCCCGCCGTAAGTCCCACCACTACTGCGACCGCCGCCACTGCTACTATGTCCTCCGGCACCACCCGCACGGGCGGCGAGCTGGCTGAAAAATCCCAGCGTGAGCCACAGCCCAGTGCTGAGGAGGATCTGAAGCCGTAAGGAGATAAATTTTAAATTCATGGCGTTGTGAAGAAAGACGCCCTCGCCCGAGGTCAATCGAGGGAGGGCGTGAACGGGTGGTGCCGTTTTAGAAATGAATCGCGTGGCCCTCGGCGGCGAGAGTGGCCTCATGAATCACCTCGGACATCGTCGGGTGGGCGTGGATGGTGGCGTGAATTTCTGCACTGGTGAGCTCTTGATCGAGGGCGAGGCCCATTTCGGCGATCAACTCGGTGGCATTTTCACCGATGATGTGCGCTCCGAGTAACTCGCCGTGCTTCTTGCCGTAAAGCAGCTTGGCGAAGCCGTCGGGCTCGCCGGAGGCGATCGCCTTGCCAATCGCAACAAACGGAATTTTACCGACGGTGTATTCGATGCCCTCGGCTTTGAGCGCCCGCTCGGTCTTGCCGACAGAAGCGACTTGCGGATGGCAGTAGGTGCAACCGGGGAAATTGGTAACTTTCCGCGGTTGGTGACCGGGAATATAAAGCCCCTCGATTGCTTGCACAGCCTCGAATGAAGCGACGTGGGCGAGCCAAGGTGGCCCGGTGATATCGCCAGCGGCGTAAACCCCGGGAATCGAAGTCTCATAACGCTCGCCGACGCTGATGTAGCCCCGTTCATCCAGCTGAGGCACTTGCCCGCCGGGCAGAACCGGCTGGATGCCGATAGCGACGATGCAGACCTCTGCACTCAAAACACAATTGGCTTTGGGTCCCTCCACGGTCAATTCAACGTGGCTACCATGATCGACCATCGCGGTAATTTTGGTCTGGGTGAGGCAGCGGATCCCTTGTTTGATCAGTGATTTTTCCAAGGTGTCGCCGACTTCATCGTCTTCAACCGGGAGAATTCGCGGGGCCATCTCGATCAGGGTGACCTTGGTGCCGAAGGCGTTGTAAATGTAGGCGAACTCGACCCCGATTGCGCCTGCGCCGATAATCAGCATTTCTTTGGGCTGTTGCGGCAGGACCATCGCCTCCTTGGAGCCGATGACCGATTTACCATTGAAGGGTAGCGGCGGCAAACCTCGTGATTTGCACCCGGTCGCGATTAAAATATCTTGAGTTTCAAGCAGTTGCTTGGAGCCATCGGTCGCCAGGACCCCGACTTTGCCGCTGCCTTCGACCGAGCCAAAACCGCGAACGTAGTCGATTCCATTCTTTTTGAAGAGATACTCGATCCCACCTGCTAGGCGATCGGAAACTTTACGAGAGCGACCAATCACCGCCGACCAATCATAGGAAAGCCCCTCGATCTTTAGGCCGAACTCAGCAGCCTTGTGGGTCAGCATGTGGTAAACTTCGGCGTTCTTGAGCAGCGCTTTGGTTGGGATACAGCCCCAGTTGAGGCAGGTGCCACCAGCGCGGTCTGCTTCGACACAAGCGACTTTTTTTCCAAGTTGGGCAGCGCGGATGGCGGCGACGTAGCCGGCAGGGCCGCCACCGATGACAATGAGATCGTAAGCCATAAATTTAAAAATTGAAAGTGAGCGGCGAGAAGTTGTCGCCACGGCGGCAGATTGTCAAAGATGGAAAGGCAAAAATGCCAGCCTTTTTCGCCAAAAAACCCACTTGCAATGGCAAGTTGCACAACTTCACCACGGAGTTTCCAAAAGAAATTTTGCAATCTTAAAAAATTTGAATCATTATGAAGTTTGGAAAAACTAAAATCCTTTAAATTGATGAAAAATTCTTGGTTTGGTGGGTTCGCGATATTGCTGTTAGGTGGCGGTGCGGGTTACGTGGTGGGAAAAAACCCGAGCTTTGATGCCAGCCGTACGCCGACTGAAAACGTCACCCCGCGGACACGCGCCGTGTCTCATCGATCGGACACTTTGAACCATGCAGCGGTTGAAAAAAATCGTGACCGCCGCAATGCGGAACAAATTATGCACATGCCCGGCAGATTCGCCCGCATTCAAACATTGATGGATTTTTATGCGAACTTGGCTCCCGAGCAGTTTGCCGAGGAGGCCAAAAAACTTAGTTCATCCGGCCTGTCGTTGCAGGATTCGATGACAGCTTCAGATTTGTTGTTTGGCCGGTGGGTGGAGACCGATCCGATGGCGGCAATGGCCTATGCCAAAACTGAGGAGAGGTGGGATGCTTCCAGAGTTTTTAAAAATTGGGCCAGTTTAGATCCGGCAAGTGCAGCGAAATACTACGTCGAGCATCCTCGCGAGTTCGCAATGATGGATACCATGGCCAGTTGTTCGAACGTGGGCGGAAATTTGATCGTCGCCACCGAATGGGTCCGTCAGGATCC
This sequence comes from Akkermansiaceae bacterium, assembly GCA_043782285.1. Classification (GTDB taxonomy): domain Bacteria; phylum Verrucomicrobiota; class Verrucomicrobiia; order Verrucomicrobiales; family Akkermansiaceae; genus Luteolibacter. The sequence goes on from JAYWAR010000394.1 coordinate 13,177, forward strand.
CACCGCAGCCCTCGCTTGGGTAAATTCACTCACGATTGGTAAAACTGAAGCTCTGAGTGCGGTGATTGTTCAGATTGCTGAAACAGATCCGCTCAAAGCAGTGGGCTTACTCGATAAAATGACCCCCACTGGCAAAGTTGGAATTTATGCCTTGATCGCTGAGCATTATGGCGCGCTGAATTTCGATGCCGCTCAATCTTGGATCAAGACCTTACCCGAAGCTGCACAATCCAACGCGCTGGCCGCGGCGATCGGTAGTCTTTCTAAAACGGATCCCAGCAGCGCTGCCAAAAAAATCGAAGCCTTGGAAGAGGGACCGGCCAAAGATCGATTATTCTTAACAGTCGTGAAAAAGCTTGCGGGTGAAAATTTGCAGGCCGCTACAGATTTAGTGATGCAACAGACCAGTGAGCAGGCGCAAACCAATGCAATGAGTCAGTTAATGCCTGCCTTGATTGCTAAAAACCCAGTTGCAGCCCTCGCTTTTGTCAATTCTCGGCAAACCGAAGCAGTCCGAGACAGCGCCACTACAGCTTATGTTCAGAGCAATTCTGCCGGCTCACAGGCAGAACTTATCAAAGTGGCTGAAACCATCAAAAATAAAGACAGTCGTGACCAAAGCATCACCCTCGTCGCAATGCGCTGGATCCGCGAAGATCCAATAATTGCAAAAAGCTATATCACAGCATCATCTTCAATTTCAGCAGAAGTAAAAGCACGCGTTCTTAATGGGCAAGTACTTTACGGTGGGGCCTCACAGTGATCGATTGATATTTCCGAATACTCACCAATCTGGTCTTTCCCCACCATGATCTCCAGCCACAAATTAAAGGGAAATTTTCCCCAGCTTCTCTGCTGTAATTTTGAATAAAAACATCCAATACTTTTTAGCGATACAATCACGAGGAATCTGTTTCGCCTAAATTCAGGCGACCGGCCACCGATATCCTCAATCTAACGCTTATTGATCCCATTGAAGTCGTTTGGTTGTCGGAAACCTATTTCCCACTGAAATTAGCCAGACCGCTTTCCAAAAATAGATTTTATCGGAGTGTTATTCTCTTTGGCGCAGCAATTGACATCAGCTTTTTTCCACTGCCCGCCAATCTTATCCAGCTCGGTTCAATCCAACTCGAACAATTTTCAAAATTAATTGTAAAAATCTTCATTGCCATTACGTAATTCAGCAGAATTTATTGTCTTCTAGCTTTGAACTTTAGAAATCCAGCGCTCCATTTTGTCATGATCCACCGTCTATTCTTGTTCCTCACCCTCAGTTTACCCCTTTTCGCTCAAGATGGTGGCCAACTCTTTAGTCTCTATTGCTCCGCTTGCCACGGAGCCGACGGCAAAGGTGCCACCGGCGGCGCTTTTCCACCTTTGGCCGCAAGCCCTTGGCTAAGCGGCGATCCCGACCGCGCCGTCAAAATTGTGCTCAATGGACTCGCCGGCCCAGTCACCGTACTCGGTAAGACTTATAACCTCGAAATGCCGCCCCAAGGTGCCGCTCTGCCCGACGATCAAATCGCCGCGATCCTCACCTACGTTCGTTCCTCGTGGGGAAATCAAGCGAGTCCCGTCACCACCGAGTTCGTCAAAACAATTCGCAAAAGCATCGCCGACCGTAAAACTTCTTGGACCGCAGACGAAATCCTCAAACTTCACCCGCTGCCCCTCGAAAAAACCGCCCTCTCCGCACTCACCTCTCAAGTTTATAAAGGCAACTGGGAATTCTTGCCTGATTTCAAAACCCTAAAAGCCGAGAATATCGAAGAAGAACACGACGGAATCATCAGCCTGAAAGCCTCCACCCTCCGCGAAAATTTCGGCATCGTTTGGGAAGGCAAACTTGAAGTCCCCTCCGCCGGCAACTACTTTTTCTACCTAGATACGGACGACTCAGGCAAAGTGATCCTCGATGACGAGGTCATCTTAGAAGTTCACGGCATCGGCCCGATGGACGACTCCCGCAGTCAAAAATCCAGTAATAACCTTACTCAAGGCCCTCACCGTTTCCGCGTCGAATACTTCCAAAAAACTGGAGATAAAGGGATCTCTGTCGGCTGGAGACCTGCCAGCAGCAAACAATGGAATTGGTTAAGCGATCAGAGCGGGAAAAAATCTAGCCCTAACGAAGCCATCCTCATTCAGCCCACCAACGGCCGCCCGGTGATCTACCGTAATTTCATCGAGGGCACCAGCCCCCGCGCGATCGCCATTGGTTTTCCTGGTGACTTCAATCTCGCCTATTCTGCTGACAATCTAGCTCCAGAAATCCTCTGGACTGGAAACTTCATCAACGGCACCCACAAATGGCTTAACCGTGGCACGGATAACAATCCACCTGCCGGAACCAACATCATCAAGCTCAGCAAAACCCGCCTTCTGCCTAAAGATGCTCGTTTCAAAGGTTACAAGCTCGACCCGGCCGGAAATCCGACCTTCGCCATTCAGCTTGGCACCCAAACTCTGCTCGATTCATGGCATGCCGAAAAAGAAAGCCTCGTCCGAACATTAACTCTGGTTGGTGGCACCACCCCACTTCCGTTTCCCATGCCCCAACTTCCCGACGATTCAAAATTGAAAACAACCCTCGAGAATTCGGTCACAGATTCCGGCAACCATGGGGCCGCAACGCTTCTTACCCTTGCACCCGGCAAACCCACCACGATTACCTACCGCTGGAAATAATCGCAGATCACCTCACTCATTTCACCCAACTTCTTCGTTACCATGCGTATCCTGTTCACTTTGCTCTTCAGCGCGGCCCTCGCCAATGCCGCCACCCAATCCGACTTCTACCTCCGCCAAGAAATCCCACTCCCACCCGGCGAAGTCATGGAAATCGGCTCAATCGCTCTGATGCCCGAGCAAAAAATTGCGGTCACCACCCGCCGCGGCGACCTCTGGATCTGCAGCGGTGCCTACGCCGACGACCTCACTAAAGTCACTTGGAAAAAATTTGCCGAAAACCTCCACGAGCCTTTAGGAATGTTCTGGAAGGCCGGTTGGCTCTACCTCACCCAACGCCCTGAGGTCACTCGTATCAAGGATTCCACCAACCACGGTGTCGCTGATACCTTCGAAACCGTTTGCTCAGACTGGGGCATCAACGGCAACTATCACGAATACGCCTTCGGCAGTGAACCCGATAAAAAGGGCGACATCTGGGTCGTGCTCTGCCTGACTGGCTCCTTCACCGCAGATTCCGACTGGCGCGGTTGGTGCCTCCGCATCACCCCAGAAGGTAAAATGATTCCTACCTGCTCCGGGATCCGCTCCCCGGGCGGAATTGGCTTCAACGCCACCGGCGATGCCTTCTTCACCGACAACCAAGGCCCATGGAACGGCTCATCCTCCCTCAAATGGCTCAAACCCGGCTCATTCCAAGGCAATCCATCCGGCAACAAATTCCACAAACTCGCCAACCTACCAGCTCCACCCGAAGTCGCCGACAAATCCCGCATCCTCACCGAGCGCACTCGCTTTCCTGATTTCATCCCACCCGCCGTGATCCTTCCCCACGGCAAAGTCGGACAATCTCCCACCGGTATCGCTTGTGACCTGAGTGGCGGTAAATTTGGCCCCTGGGCCAACCAAATCTACGTCGGGGAACAAACTCACTCCCAAGTCCAGCGCGTCTGCCTCGAAAAAGTCAACGGCCTCTATCAAGGTGCAGTCTTCCATTTCCTTGAGGGCTTCGAAGCTGGCCTGATTCCCATCCGCTACGACCAAACCGCCGGCATCCTCTTCACTGGCGGCTCCAACCGCGGCTGGGCATCCCGCGGCAGCAAGCCCTTCACCTTCGAACGGGTCAAAGCCACCGGTAAAATTCCCTTCGAAATCCAGACCATGACCGCCAATTCTGACGGCTTCACTCTCAACTTCACCGAACCCGTCGATCCCAGCACCGCCGCTCTGCCTGCTAACTACACGATGGCCGCTTGGACCTACATCTATCAAGCTGACTACGGCAGCCCGGAAGTCGATCAAGCGACCCCTAAAATCACCGCCGCCGTTGTTTCCGCCGATAAAAAGTCAGTGCGCCTCAAAATCGACGGCCTCGTCCGTGGCCTCGTTCACCACCTCAAAACCACCGGTCTAAAGTCAGCCAGCGGCCAAACCCTCTGGCATCCAGAAGCCTATTACACCCTCAACGAGATTCCTAAATAAACTTCATTCCAGAGGTTAACGCACTTGCTCGATCTCTTCTGGAACTTGAATCTCACTTTGAATCGATCCGTCGGGCTGTTTGTCATGGCGGGTTTAAATCGGTCTTTTGGGGGTCGGGTGCTAGCCTTTTGCCCACGCCAAACGACTGAAAGTCGCGACAATTTTGACTTTGTGCAGCCCGGCGCAAGCGGGATCCCCCCAAGCACGTTGGTACTCAACCAAGCGGTCGGTCCACCCGCCCAACCATGGCAGAAGCTATGCCGAAAACCGCGAAAGCTTGCACGACGAATCAAAGGAGCAAAAACAGCAAGTTTGATCCACAGCGGCAAGAGTCACATTCAAATCGGCAGACTTCATCCATGCCGCCAGAAACTTAATCAACACCGCACTCCAGAGAACCAACCCGAGCACCGCGCAATTCATCCGTGCTTGCATGCCTGGATCTGCAACCAAGCTCCTTGGGGCGGCATGGATTCGTAGTTTTCCACACCAATCACGGCGGCGAGCCGCGACCGGACAAGTCGCGATATTTTTCTGACTCAACGCTCACCCAATCACCCAGCAATACAGGCAAATTACGGATCACTGCGAAACTTCAAAATCCGCTCGCCCTCGAGGTAGTAATCCAAGCGATCCCGGGCATGAATTTCCAAAAACTCGGGATCTTCGCGCAAAGCACGGTATTCAATCTGGTGGTATTCACGGTCAGCGAGAACGCTCTCTTCATGGGCTTTGGCCAATTGCAACTTCGCTTCTAAGCGGTCTAACTCCCGCCGTTGGGGGAACGCGGTCGCTACCACTACGAAACCAATTGCCATGCAAAACACCACAAATGCAAGTCGCCCCGCTCCTTGGATGACCCGTATCCGGGCCTCCAAACGCGTCACCGTTACATTTGCCATCGATCGTTTCGCCATCTTGTTTGCTTAGCAATCTGCCAAACCCTTAAATTGTCAAGTAAACTAAAGGATTTCAGCACGGGAGCATTTTACCCCTCAATGCTCGAGTTTCAATTTTTTCAACTTCGGCTCGATGACAAACCGGCAGTACGGGTTCTTCGATTTATTCTCGTTATAATAATTCTGGTGGTAATTTTCAGCCGGGTAAAATTCCGCCGCATGAGTGATCACCGTCACAATTGGATCGGTGAAATCGGCTTTGGCGGCAATTTTTGAAGCTTCGGCGAGTTTTTTTTGCGCCTCCGAGTGATAAAAGATCACCGAGCGATATTGGGTACCACTGTCATTACCTTGGCGATTGAGGGTAGTCGGGTCATGGAGGTTCCAGAACCAAGACAGCAGCTTTTGGTAGGAAAGCTTTTTAGGGTCGAAAACCACTTGAACTACCTCGGCATGGCCTGAGCTTCCCTCGCAGATCTGCTGGTAGCTCGGGTTTTTGACGCTGCCACCCATGTAGCCAGAAGTCGCAGAGTAAACACCGTCAAGCTGACGGTAAGCCGCCTCGATGCACCAAAAGCAACCCGCGCCGAGGGTAGCGAGCTCGGCACCGGCGGGAACTTCAGGCATTTTCGCAGCTTGGGAATCAGAGGCAGTCATAGTTTTTTGAGGTTCGCAGGAAGCAAGGCTTGGAATGAGAAGCAACAGCAAAAGAGCAAAGCGGCGAGTCATGCGAGTAAGATACACGAAAACGCCATTTGTTCCCTAAAAATTTCATCACCATTCAATTCCAACCCCCTCTTCGGGGATGATGATTTGATCGCGAATGCCGAGGCGGTCGGCCTCTCGCAGTAAGCGCTCAATCGGCTCATGGTGCGGCTCATTGCCCAGAGGAAAAGTCCCATAATGCATCGGGATCAAAGCCTTCGCCCCGAGATCGATAAAAGCCTGCACCGCCTCCTCCGGGTTCATGTGGACGTCACGACCACTTGGTGAATCGTAGGCACCAATAGGCATCAGCGCGACATCGAGATCCGCGCATTTGCCAATTTCCTTAAAGCCCTCAAAATAAGCACTGTCACCGCAGTGGAAGACGCTCTTGCCACCAGCACGAACAATGTAGCCGCCGTAATTACGGTGGGTATCGTGGATGAAGCGTGCACCCCAATGATGCGATGGGGTGTGGATAATTTCGAGCTCCGCAAAGCTCAACGAGTCCCAAATTTGCATTTCGTGAGTGGCGGGAAACCCCAAACGTTTGACCAAGGAGCCGCTGCCTTGAGGAACGACGATCCCTTCGCGGGCCCGCAAGATTTTCAAACTGGGCTTATGCAGGTGATCAAAATGGGCATGGCTGACTAAAACCAGATCCACCTCCGGCACCCCACGTAAATTGAGTCCGGGCTGGCGGGAGCGTTTGACCGGGCCGTGCCACTTCGCCCAGTTCGGATCAACGATCACCGAGTGGTCGGCGAATTGCAGGAAAAACGAGGCATGGCCGATCCAGGTGATTCGGACTTTTCCAGAATCCGGTGGCGCAAGCACTGGCTCCAAGACATCGCCGGCCACTCGGCTAAAAATCCCGGGCACGATTCGATGCCGGAGAAAACGCAAATTCCGCTGCGGCCAGCCTTTTTGCGGCAGCAAGCCCGAGTATTTGCCGGGCACAGGATTCATGGATCAAAACGCTTCATCGTAATTTCGCAGGAATGAATACGATTGGATCTTAGCTCTTGCATCCGAAACTACGAATTTATTTGCCGTAGGTAGCTGTGATTTTTTCCGCCCATGCCTGCGCCCGAGCGGCGAAGCTGCGCTCATCCCCCGCGTAGAGGATCCCCCGCGAAACGTTGATCAAATCCGGGGCCGTGCGAGAAGCTGCGGCCAAAGCGGCGAGATCACCACCTTGCGCCCCGAGCCCGGGAACCAACAACGGCGCATCCGGGATTTTTTCCAAGACTTCGGCCGCATTGGTCAGCCCCACGACGTAGCCGACATCCGTCGCCCGACCTTCTTCCTTGGCTCGCTCGCCGAGCGCGGTCACCAGCTCAAAAACCGAACGCCCATCCTCCAGTTTTTGCCTTTGAAAATCGGCAGAACCGGGATTGGAGGTGACCGCCAACAGATAAATCCCCTTCCCCGCCCAATCGAGAAACGGCTCAATCGAATCATAACCCAGAAACGGATTAAGCGTGACCGCATCCACGTTCCAGCCAGCGAAATAACCTTGAGCGTAGTATTTCTGGGTCTCGCCAATGTCGCTGCGTTTCGCATCCAAAATCACCGGCACATCCTCTGGCATCCCTGCGAGCAGCTCTTCCAGCAAGCGAATGCCCTCAATCCCCATCGCCTCAAAATAGGCCATATTCGGTTTGTAAGCCGCCGTCCACGCCACCGTTTCCTCGATGACCTGCTTGAGAAACTCACGCGCCAAGCTCGCCCCACCATCTCCAGGACGAGGATCAAGCCCGACACAAAGTCGAGACCCAGTTTTATCAATCCGTTGTTGAAGACGATCGGCGTAGCGCATGGCGGGAGAATGGAGTCACTTCGCACGCAGTTCAACCTTTTAGGCAGTCTTCCGAGCAGCCGCAAACTTCCCTCATGGGCTAAATTGCATCCGATTTCCTCCACCCCAACCAACCGAGAAGGATGAAATATCCGACGAACTCTGCCACCTTGCTCCAATATTCGATCGGCGCGGTGCCGCCGTGGCAGCCACAAGAAATATCGAGGCCTTTCGACCAAGCCCAACCGACCGAGATTGAAAATATCACCACCAATCCTGCAACGCTGAGAATCGCGCCGCGCCGAAGAATTCCGAGCATTAGGCAAAGCCCAGCCACCAACTCCAACCACGGCACCGAGTAAGCCGCCACCGCGTCCCATGGGGGGCTGACAAGCTGGTAGTTCGCCACGTCACGGGTAAAACGATCAAGACCACTGCCGAAAATTTTCATTCCGCCGCTGTAGGCGAACCAAGTTCCCAAGAGAACACGGGCGATGAGGGCGATCATGTTCATAAACCGTTAAAATTGTGTGGCAAGCGACAAGCGCCACTACACGGGCTGGAGAAACCGCCGCTGCGCTGCCGCCTCGGGATTGTGTGGGAGTGCTTCGTTAGTCGGATGAGTATCCGCCAACAACTCATCCCGAAATTTCCCGACGATTGCTTCCACCGGCCATGACGACGCCTCACCGAAGGCGCAGATTGTGCGGCCGTCGATTTGATAGGCGACACTTTCGAGCGTCTCGATGTCGGACGGGCTGGCAGTCCCCTCGACCAAACGATCGGAGATTTTTTTCATCCAAGTCGAGCCTTCGCGGCAAGGCGTACACTGGCCACACGATTCGTGGGCATAGAAAGCGTTGAGATTGTTGAGCACCCATGACATCTTGCGGCTGTCATCGAGCACGATCACTCCCCCGGATCCGGCCATGGTACCGCAGGCGGCGAGGGTATCGAAGTCCATTTGAATATCCCAAAAATCCAAATCTTGGGTCGTGCCATCCGGGTTTTTGATTTTAAAGACCTCGTCGCATTTCAAAATCTTCGACGATGAGCCGCCGGGAATCACCGCTTTGAAGGAGCGCCCATCCTTCGGGCCGCCGCACATTTCATAAAGTAGCTCGCGCATGGTGACCTTACCGACCTCGACCTCGAAATAGCCGGGAAATTTCACATCGCCCGAAACACAAAGAATCCGTGTTCCGGTATTCCGCGCCACCCCGAGTTTCGAGTATTCGTCGCCACCCATGCGGATGATGTGCTTAACGTGGCAAAGCGACTCGACGTTGTTCACGATCGTTGGGCACATGTATAAACCCAATACCGCCGGGAAATATGGTGGTTTGATCCGTGGATACGGCCGCTTACCTTCGAGCGACTCGATTAAGCCGGTTTCTTCCCCGCAAATATAAGCCCCTGCACCGCGATGGACAAAAATTTCGATATCCACCCCGGAGCCCAGCACATTTTTCCCGAGGAAATTGTGGGCACGCGCTTCTTCGATTGCACACTCGACGATCCGCGCCGCTTCCGGAAACTCCTCACGAATATAAATGTAGGCGGTCTTTGCGCCGACCGCGTAAGCTGAAATCACCATCCCCTCGACGAGTTGATGCGGATCTTGATGCAGGATGTAACGATCTTTGAATGTTCCTGGCTCAGATTCGTCGCCATTGCAGATTAAATAAACCGGTTTGGTGTTGTTCGGCGGGATAAAGGTCCATTTCATTCCGGTTGGGAAACCCGCGCCCCCTCGCCCACGCAAGCCGGATTTTTTGACCTCCTCGGTGACCTCCTTCGGAGCCATCGCGAAAGCTTTTTTCAAATCCTCGTAGCCGCCATCGCGCAAGTAACACTCTATCGAAGGGTTCCAGCCCTCCCGGTCGACGTTCTTAAAAATGAGCCGATATTCGTGGGCGTGTGGCTGCTTGGTGTAAGTGATCATGCGAGAAATTTCTGACCCACTATTGGCAGGGAAAGCTGCCAAGCAAAACCCAATTTTCGCAAAATTCACCCAGCTTCGATCCTCACCAGTCCGCCGCAGCGCGAGCAAAGCAGCCACGACACTGCTGGGATGGTCGCCATCAGCGCAATTTCACAGTGGCCCGATCCCCACGAGATCCCGGTCCACCCCGGCAGATTGCAGGTACGTGTGGTCCATCTCAATCGCCTGCTTAAGATGGCTGCGGGCGCGAGGCCCCTCACCTAATGTCCATAGGTAACAAGCCAAATTGTAGTGAAAAACTGCCATTTCAAACAACCGCTTCGGACCACGCAGCAATTGATTGCAAGCCGCCAGCGTGTCGCCCGTTTCGTGGAGACAAAAAGCCGCTTGCAGAAAAAATTCCGGTTCATCCTCCGCCTTCAAACAAAGCAAGCGTGCCGTTTCTGAAGCCGCGTTCCATCGCTCGCAGGCCATCTGCGCCGCCAACTTCAGTTCAAGCGGAGCTCGCAAACTTTGAACCTCTGACGGAAGTGTTTGCAACTCATACAAAGCCTCATCTGCCAAACCTAGCTCCAGCCAACCCGCCGCCGCGCACAACGTTTTTGTCACTCCCATGCGCTAAATGCTAAAACATGCGATCCCCGCTGGCAATCGCTCAAGCAGCGAATTTTACCTCCGCATCTCGACCCCGCCAAAAAAATAAGAATTTTTTCTAAGGAAGTGCCTCGAGCTGAGTCGTCTGATTGAAACCTAACTCATCATGAACGATCCTTTCTATCACCCCGCAGCTGTCGTCACGCCTACTCAAAAACCTCGGCGAGCATTTTGGAAAAACTTCGGCGGCGGCTCACTCTCGATTTCCCTCGCCGTCCACGCCATCTTGCTGATCGCCGGAGTGATCTGGGTTTTCCAAATCATCCCAAAAGCCGAGGACAAATTGGTGAAATTCATGCCTCAAGCCCGTGGTGGTTCAACGCCATCTCAGACCAAAGTTAGCCAAAAGCAACAACAAGCGATTCAGCCCAACACCTCGCGCATCGCCGCCAGCGGTGTGACTTCCGCGGTGGTCCTCAGCGAACCCGCAGAACTTAGTAAAACCGTCTCACTCGGTGCTTTAGGAGGTTCCAGCCTGAGCGCCGGCCATAGCGGTGGCGGCGATGGCTTAGGTCTCGGTGACGGATTGAAACATGGCAGCAGCCTAAACTCCGGAATGCTGGATGGCAGCGGCTCTAAAAATCCCTTCGGGATGGTCGGCTCGGGTAAATCCTCCTTGGTTGGAACACTCTATGACCTGAAGCAACTGAAAAATCGTCAGCCTTCCGGCATGACCGATTTCCGCATGCGAGAAGAACTGCGAAATCTGATGAGCCACGGTTTTCTGCCGCAAGAGTTTGAAAAATATTATCATCCTGCACGCCAACTCAGCCAAACCAAGTTTTGGATTCCAACCATGACCGCAGAAGCCGCGCCGGCAGCTTTTGAGGCGGACAAAGAAGTTGCCCCAAGCATGTGGATGGTTATTTATCGCGGGACCGTGGTTGCCCCAAAATCCGGTAAATTTCGCTTTGTTGGGGCCAGCGATGACTGCCTCGTGGTGCGGTTCAACAAGCGGTTCGTGTTCGATTACGGTTACACGATTACCTCACTTGCCGTGAAACCAAATCTCAATGCACCTAAAGATAGCGACTACGCCAGGAATTTTATTCTCAAAACTCCGATGTCTAACCCATTGGTACTCTATCCATATCAGGAAAGTCACACTTGCACCTCCGCACTCGGTGGCATGGCAGCAGGCCAAACCTTTGAAGTAACAGAAGGAGCCACTTATCCGATTGAAATCTTAATTGCCGAAATCCCAGGCGGCTACTTCTCGACCGCACTGTTGATCGAGGAAATCGGGGCCACCTACGAAAAATCTTCCTCGGGCTCACCGATCTTACCACTCTTCCGCCTCGATGAATCCCTTCCCGAGCGCAAAACCAACGACGACGCTCCGCCTTTTGCGCTCTCCGGACCCGTTTGGAAATTCAACGAGTCCAACGGCGTTCTTAAATTCTAAGTCCGCTCCGACAGTCGGCTCGCTTAGCCGATCCATCGATTATCGTTTAAACTAAGGCCAGTTTCCGGAGCCAAGCGAACCGAGATACCATGCCCAAAGCCGCCATGCACCGAAGATCCAAGCCGCTGCCCCCATCGCCAAAAATGGCCCAAACGGCAGCTGCTTGCCAAAACCAATCCTGCCGATCAAGGCCGCGATAATCGCAAAAACCGAAGCCGCAAACAACGAGAAAACCACCCCGCTCCAACCGCAAAACGCCCCGATCATTCCGAGCAAATGCACATCCCCCATCCCCATTGCCTCCCGCGGAATCACCGTGCAGGTCGCGCTGCCAGCGAGCGACTGGATCTTGGAGAGATGATGAATCGTCCCGTCCGGCAACTCGACCTCCATTTCGCGGAGGATCAAAGCACCACCACCCACCGCCTCGCCACTCACTAAAATCTCAGTCGCCGTTACCCGCAGACAATCGCTCTTACGGCAAAAAATGTCCCACCATGCGATCTCTTCGCCATTGATGACAAAATACATCGGCTCCGAATCGCAAGTCGGTTCCTTGAGCGACCACGCAACCGGCGAATCAAACTTCAGCGCTTTTTTACCGAAGGCCATTTTACCGAATTCTACCACCAGCCACAAACCCACGAAACCCGTGAGCCAGCCAATCACGCCCAGTTTTAAGCCACCCAGCCAGTTTCCCGCCTCGCCTGCCAAATCCGGCAACTGCGGGTAAATTGCACAAGCGCCAAGCCCGATGAGCGTCCCCGCCCAAGTGAATGAGGTCGGAATGATCAAATGCTCGGCATCAATGAAGGAGATCGCCACCAGCAACGCCATCAGCCCCCAAAGCCCAATCACCACTCCCACCGCCGTCGGCCCGAACAAATACCAAACCCCGGTGAACAACAATGCCGTAAGCAACTCGACTCCGAAATAACGAACCGCAATCGGCTCATGACAAACCCGGCATTTCCCTCGTAACCAGAGCCAACTCAGCAGCGGAAAATTCAACCACAGCGGAATCGGATTTTTGCAGTGCGGACAAAATGACCGCTTCGGCTCATTCACCGACATCCCCAGCGGTACCCGGTAAATCACAACATTCAAAAACGAGCCGATGCAGGCACCGATCAAAAAGGCCGACACTAACCAAAGCCAATGATCCAGCGGTGGGTAAAAAGGAACAACAGTCACGAGGCCATTATTCAAACCCGCCACACTCGCCTGCCAAGAACAAAGCCCGACACCCG
>JAYWAR010000395.1:0-9809 GCA_043782285.1 Akkermansiaceae bacterium
GGTGGCGATTCCACTGAGCGAAGGCTTCCTCGCCATCGCTGGCGGTGCCGCAGCGCCATTCAGGCCTGTCTCTCTGTCATGCAAATGACGCACCTGTTAGCGGCGGCCTCGACCTCATTCTCGACGAGGCCCACACCCTCGGATTCTGGTGCAAAATCATGTTAGAGCTTCACCACATCGCCCCCCCGATCTAACCTAGGGATCTCTTATTCCCAGGCCGGACCATGGCTCAAAGATACTCCGACCCGGCAAGCTGTCGAGGGTACGTCACATCAGTCCGCTAGGCAAACGAGGCGAAGCGGAGTCAAAAAACGCTCCGCAACCGGTGGCTGCCACCACCCGCTTCCTTCTCCACCTTCCGTCCTGAAAGCCTACATTCCGCAAGGTCCAAAACCCGCCCGGCCAAATCGCATCAACTGCCTTGGCAAGCTCCCTCGCGTCCAAATCCAAGTTCAAGAAAAATCAAAGTAATACCTTGATTCGCTCTGATACTACTGACCCCGTCTTCTATCCGGTCAACTTGTAACCCATGTCGTCGGTTCATACCACCTTGGCTATCTTCAAAAACCTTGGCCTTACTTCACCCGGAACCTGTATCCTACGCCACGGATCGTTTCTATCAGAGGGCGGTCGGGGTTGGTTTCGATCCGCTTACGGAGTTTAGCGATGTGCTGATCGAGGGTGCGGGACTCAGGAAAGTAATCCAGGCCCCAGCATTGGTTGAGAATCGTATCACGATCGACCACTTGACCGGCGCGTTGGTGGAGCAGGGCGAGAATGGCAGTCTCGCGTGGCGAGAGGTCGAGGCTGACTCCATCCCGTTCGGCCCGCAGTTCGGCGGGCCAGACGGTGAGGTCAGCCATGGTGAAACTGCGGGATTTGCCGGGGACGGAGTTCGCACGTCTGAGCACGGCGCGGATGCGGGCAATGAGTTCGTGTTTGCCGAAGGGCTTGCGGATGAAGTCGTCTGCGCCGAGTTGGAGGCCAACGACGATGTCGATCTCATCGCTCTTTGCGGAAAGAAATAGAATCGGCACTTGTGGGTCGATGGCGCGCACACGGCGGCAAACTTCGTAGCCATCGAGCTTTGGCATCATGATGTCGAGGCACAGCATATCCGGGCGGTGGCGATTCCACTGGGCGAAGGCTTCCTCGCCATCGCTGGCGGTGACGATGTCAAATCCCTCAATGGCGACGCAGAGCTGGAGGGTTTCGAGCATGATTGGATCGTCGTCGGCGAGTAGGATTTTCATGAAACAGGCGGTGCCGGGATGCGGAGTTCGAAGCAGGAGCCAGAGCCTGGTAGGGTGGGCTGGAGTCGTAAGGTGCCACCGAGACGATGGGCTAAATCACGGGCGATGGCGAGGCCCAGGCCAGTCCCGCTCGCGCCTTCGTTCACCGCGGAATGAATGCGTTCGAATGGCCGGAAAATGAGTTCGGCGGCTCCGGCTGGGATGCCCGGACCTTGGTCAGTGATGCGGAGGGTCAATTCACCGGCCTGGATCCGGGTGCTGACCGTGACTACGCCGCCGGGCACATATTTCTCCACATTGGAGAGCAGATTGCCGACGATCTGGGCGAGGGCATCGGCATCAAATAAGCAGGCGGACTGGGTGTTTTCATCCACTCGCTGGATCGTCAGAGCGCGGCGCTGGAAGCTGGGGTTGAATTGATCGATCACGCTGGAGATGATTTCCGCCGGGATGCAGGCGCGGGAATTGATCTCCATCTTGCCTTCCTCGGTACGGGAAAAGGTCAAGACATTCTCGATCAGCCGCCCGAGCCTGCGGGCCTCGATGCGGACGAGGGCGAGCCTGCGAGTGGATTCCTCCGGCTCATCCTCCGCCATTTCGATGGCGAGGTCGATGTTCAGCAGGATGTTTGTCAGTGGCGTGCGGAGTTCGTGGGAGACTCCGTTGACGAAGGAGACCTGCTGGGTGGCTCTGGCAAGGTCACGCCGCTGGGTCAGGAAAACCATGCCGCCGAGCAGGGCGATGATCACGGTAAGGGCGACCGTGACGGCGAGTGTGGCGGGCTGGTAATGAACGAGGGTCTTCCGAACGTCCCATGAGGCGAGTTCGAACGAGCCGAAGCGGCTGCGGAGCGGCAGCCGCAAATCCGGCGAGTCCGTTTCCTCCAGGCCGGCAGTGGCGAGGATTTTCCCGTCTGCGCGCAACTGATCAGGACCGCCCGAGACCCGGACCGGCTCGAAGGAAGCGGCCGCCCATCGGCGCAGCCATTCCTGGATGGCATCCGCCACGACAGGGCGAGAAACGACGATCACCGACATTTCGACGGAGGTGCGCTTAACGTGAAACATCAGTGACTTGCCCGGCTCATCGATCCAGCCGTTGTCGCGGCTGAAAAGACGATCTTCATCCAGCAGCACCATGGAGCCAGCGAGAGCCGCCGGACCATCGTTCACTGAAAAAGTGGGTAAAAGCGACGGCCCGTCCGGCGAGGCATTGACCAAGGTGTGGAAATCCTGCAAGTCCGCGCGGCTCGGATGCAGCAGTGAAACTTGCAAGATTCCCGTGATCTCATCGGCCGTCCGACCGGTCTCCTTCGAGTTAGGGGTGGCCTCCCGCCCGATTCGTGCGAGGTGATCCTGATAAAGATCCTCCAGCCGCTGGAGCTGGGCTTGGGCCGCTGCGGCGAAGTTCCGCAGCGCCTCATGATTCCGCTCGGAGCGCACTTGTTTTTCCTGCCGCGCCAGCAGCACTCCGCCGATCAGCACCACACCCGCGATTCCCCAGAGCAGCAGCAAGATTTTCCGCGGACTTGGGGAATGCATCGGACGGGTAGTCGTTCAGTTGAACGCAGGGCGGATCAAGGGGTGGCCAACGGCTTCAGGATGACCGAGACACCATCGACCGTGAAGTAATAGTCCGTGGCATCGCAAACATACTGCAGCGCAGAGGATAGTGGAACGTTTCGGATGCAGAGACTCGCAATGCGGGGCTCAGGGATGACAGCGGGTTCCTCTGGGTTGCCTTTGGCTGGATCTGCGGCGGCGGCTTTCGCTCCACGAATCACGAAGTTCACCCCTCTTTTAGTCGGGTCAGGCTCGGCTAAATCAAGCTCTTTCGCTCGCACTCGCAGGAATGCGATCGCATTCTCGAGACTGACGCCTTCGAAGTTAATGACCGGAATCATGATCTCACTCAGTTTTTTCGTGATCGGCCCATCGACCGGATGCCCTTCATACTTGGCTAGGGTATCCGCGAACTTTCGGGCAGTCTCTCTGGCTTGTTCAACAGCCTGAGTCTGGAGAGCAATGGCTTTTTCCGTTTCACCACGGGCGAAAAGGATACGTGCTTGAGCATCGCGCATTTCAGCACCCTGATCCTTGGCGGTTTTTGAAGCGGTTCCGGCAGCGCCTTTGTCAAACGGATCGGAATTTTCGCCGACCTTGGGTTTAGGGACGACCCTGGGCTCAGGGTTTCGCTCCTCAGCCCGCACGGCGCTCACTCCGAAACCAAGGGCCAAGAGACTCAATAATCCGGTGCGATGGATGTAGGTGATGTGTTTCATAACGAGAATAGACTTCCATGATTACCCGCATCATGGGTCAACGTGGTGCAATAGATTCGTAAAATTCCTGTAAATAACAGCTCGAAACAGGGGCTTCAGCGTCTCCTCCGTGGATTTTCCACAATAGCTTTTTCGAAGCCGCTAGAGAGCTCTGGATTAAAGACCGCTCGTTACAGACAGTCAATTACGTCTGTCATCAAATAATACAAAATCTCAATCGCATCCAAAAGCGTACCGAAAAGGAAGATTGAAGGTTCTGCCGCTCCACCTTAACAACTCCTCCCTTATGACTGGGTGACAGGCTATTACTACGGACGAAGCCACCCGCGACATCATCACCCGTGTGAGGTGCAACTGATTTCTGGACCAAATTTTGATTGATTGTTCGGGTGGATCTTGGCCTCGAATTGGACCGGAGGTTTGTAGCCGAGGGCGCTGTGTTTGCGGTGGTAGTTGTTGTAGGATTCGATGAAATCGAAATTCTCATGACAGAGGGACCATGACAGAGGGACAGACCTTTTGTCATCCTGTCATGATCGGCCTTCTGTCATGACAGAGGGCCAGGCCTTTTGTCATCAGGGCTGCCAGATTGGGTCATTGGAATGGAATAACCAAGTTTGGCACTTCGTAGAGAGTTGAGCGAGTAACTTCCCCTTCAAACCCTGCATCTTTTGCAATTTGAATAAAATTTTCACACATGAATTTTGACATGCGTGAATCTATGGTGATTTGATCAAAAACATCGTTAATATCTTTGATTTCAAATTTAATTATATCCTCTTTACAGTCATTGTCGAGATCCTGATATAGCAGCCGAACTTCACTTTCATATCTAAAAGCTTCACGCTTAATCAACAAACTTTTGAAGCATTCCCTTCCACTTGTATCAGAAATTACTTGATTAAAAAGTATCGAAGAGTTTTCCACAATATCTTTTTCTTTTAGATAATTAATTTTGCCCATTTCCCAACGAAGCTCATCATCGGGTTTAGAACCGTATAACTTTGTGAGTAATTTTTTGGGTGTGCTCCGAATCAGAATACCATCTTTCTTGGGAGCATAAATTCGCCAAAGCGCATCTGATTCGCACTCGGTCGTCCAACACTGACCAAAAAAAATTGTTTCCATGAATTGTCATGGCGTCATTAATTTCTTTAGTCCTTAAGTGTCCTTCAACCCGAGAGTGATAAAGAAAATTTTCGAACGGATCATCCCAAAGTCGCGGCCGGACCAAGATAAGAGTTTGATGGGATAGTAATTTCCAAGCTCGTTCATACGAAAATACTCGATAGATAGGGGCATTAAAATCCACTTCAGAACAAATTCTATCGAGCCTTGGTATTGTGTTTTCTTTTTCGCTGAAAACCTGAATCTCATCCTCTGACAACGGAGTTGTATCACCTTTAAAAGTCTTGTTGTTTTTCATAAATTCATCAAACGCCTCGAACTCTATTGCCGCAAGATTTTGGTTTGAAAACCAACTCAACCCTCAATGCGATTAAGTTAGAAATTTCACCTCAACGAAGCCGCTGCAAAATCCGCATCTTCAGCGAGGATCAAAAATCGGCGCTGAAGATGCGGTGGGTGGCGGATTTTTCAGAGTGTTCTGGCTTGGCGAAAGCGGATCTTAGGGCAGAGTGATTTCATGGAAGATGATGATTCAACACGGCTCGGGAAACAGCTGGTTTTTAAGCAAACTGGCGAGCCTCGGGCAGTGCTGGAAATGGCACGCGACAGCTTGATTTCGCAAGCGCCTGCGGGTGGCGAGGTGTTGGTGCGGTTGCTTGCGGCACCAATCAATCCGGCAGATTTAAATTGGATCGAGGGTACTTATGGAGTGAAGGCGGCGCTGCCGGCGACTCCTGGGATGGAAGGATGTGGGGTCGTTGAAATCAGCAGTTGTGCTGATTTTGAGGCGGGTGATTTGGTGATTTTTCTTCGTCGGGCGGCGACCTGGGCTTCCCACGCGACGGTGCCGGGTGAGGCACTGTATAAATTGCCGCCAGGCATGGATCCGCTCCAAGCAGCGATGCTCAAGGTCAACCCGGCGACGGCGTGGCAGTTGCTGCATGGTTTCGGGCCGCTGGTTGCAGGCGAGTGGATTGTCCAAAATGTGGGGAGTTCCGCGGTTGGCCGCTGCGTGATTCAAGTGGCGCGAGATCTGGGGATCCGCACAATTTCGTTGGTCCGGCGTGCGGAGCGGATCGATGAGTTGCGAGCCCTCGGTGCAGATCACGTTTTTATGGATGATGACCACGGCAATGACTTGGCCCGCGAGGTGCTCGGTGGCGCAAATGCTGCGCTCGCGTTCAATGCGGTTGGCGGCGACAGCGCGCTGCGCTTGATGAAATTGCTGCGAGAAAGTGGCAGCCACATCACTTATGGCGCGATGGGCCGGAAACCGCTGACTGTTCCAAATGGCTTGCTAATTTTTCGAGACATCCAAGTCCGCGGGTTGTGGGTGAGCCGCTGGCTTGAGCATGCGCCGGCAGCGGAAGTACAGCGGGTTTACGGCATACTCGCGGCCCGGGTGGCCGCCGGAAAATTGGTTCAGCCGGTCGATGGCACGTTTCCTTTGGAAGAATTTGCCGCAGCGCTGGCGCGGCTCGAAGCGCCGGATCGCAAGGGTAAGGTTTTGTTTGTGCCATGAGCGCGGCACGGCTGGCGGGATGCGATTGTTGATCCAGTCATGAGTGGCAAAATGAGTTTTACCAAACTCGCCATCTCCTCTCACAAATCTCGGTAAGCGACCGAAAACGTGTCGCCGTCTTCGATTTTACCGCTTGCCAATCCTTTGTTAAACCAGCGCATTCGTTGTGCCGAAGTGCCATGGGTGAACGAGTGTGGCACCACTCGCCCTTGGGATTTTTTTTGAATCGCATCATCGCCAATCGCGTTGGCAGCATGCATCGCCTCTTCGATATCGCCATGTTCCAAGTATTGCTTCGAGTGGTTGGCCCAGACCCCGGCGTAGTAATCTGCTTGGAGCTCGAGCCGAACCGAATACTCGTTATAATCCGGCCGCCCCCGCATCGCCGCCACTTTGTCAGAGACTCCTAGCAACTTTTGCACGTGGTGGCCGACTTCATGGGCGATTACATAGGCTTGCGCGAAATCTCCCGGCGATTTGAAGGTCTCTGCCAGTTCGTCGTAGAAGCTCAGGTCAATATAAACCTTCTGATCTCCCGGGCAGTAAAATGGTCCCATCGCAGCGCTACCATTGCCACAAGCGGTACGGATTTGACCGCGATACACCTTCATTCCCGGCAATTCGTATTTCTCGTTGCGGCGGGCAAATTCAGCGGTCCACACATCTTCGGTATCTGCCATCACCACTTTT
Organism: Akkermansiaceae bacterium; assembly: GCA_043782285.1. Taxonomy (GTDB): domain Bacteria; phylum Verrucomicrobiota; class Verrucomicrobiia; order Verrucomicrobiales; family Akkermansiaceae; genus Luteolibacter. The sequence continues at coordinate 6,875 of JAYWAR010000395.1, forward strand.
ACAAATTTGAAGCGCTCTTGTTCCTGTGGGCTTGCTGCTACGGCTTGCGATGGCCTTGATGCCGACGGCCCGCTGCCCAACAAGAAGCTCGGATCGATTAAGCCCAGCTTCCACCCAACTCCAGCGACGACCGCCGCTACCAGAATCCCCTTGAATCCAAATACCCGGCCGATTGTCATCCATAATCCCAGCCCACCGCCGCTGCCACCGATTCCTCCAGAACGTTCTCCCCGTCCATCTTCCACTTGGTCACTCTCGCGTCGTCCTTGCCATTGCATGATTGTGATTGGTTGAAAACTTTGGATTCTAGACTTGCCCCTCGGCTTGGCGCAAGTCCGCGTACAAGCGCCTTGAGTCCGTTGTCATGCAGATCACCATGGCTAGCGGATTTCCACGGTGGTACCGGGGCGGATCAAAGTCGGCAGGCGGACTGCGTCCCAGTTTGCCATCCGGATGCAGCCGTGGCTGCGGGCGCGGCCAATCGTTTCTGGACTTGGGGTGCCGTGCATGCCGATGCCCGGTTTGGTGAGTCCGCACCAAAAGACGCCGACTGGGCTGTTAGGACCGGGAGGAATCTCAAGGGATTTGGAGTCCGCGCTGCGTTTCCCGGTATCAAGCAGTTGTTGGTCGTAGCGCCAATGTGGTAACTCGACGGAGTTTCTAACTTCCCAAGTTCCAAATTGGATAAATTTGTTTTCGCCGGGGGTGATCGGAAACGAAGCAATCAGACCGCGGTTAGGCCGGGTGATGGGGTTGGCGGTAGCACCGAGCTCGGCGACCACGAGAGCAGCGGGCGCGGCTTCAAAAATGCGGACTTGATTGATTTTTGTATCTACCACGGCGTGACGCTGACTCATGGTCAGATCCGCTTTGTAGCCGGCGCCGGTCAGACTTTCGATGGTAAAGGGCTGCACATTGGGCACCAGCAAGGTGTCGTGTGGCACGAGCTTGTTAATTTTTGCGCTGCCATTGATCAGAGTGAGATAGTCGATATCACAATGATAGCGCTCGGACATGAACTCGACGATGCTGCGGTAGCTCATGCGCTTGCACTTGGCTTGCAGGGAAACTTTGGTTGGGAGCTTACTATCGACCCAGTCGTTGACGAAGTCGGGGACGATCGCGATTGCTAACGGATTTTGGATGGCGGCGCGGGCGGCGGTATTGGCGGCGACCCAGTCATTGACCGGGTAACCATTCACTTCGTTCCACGATTGGACGGCGAGCTCGGTGAAACGCCCCGGTCTGCCATCCAGGATACCGGGGCCGAATTCTGCCTGATCGAGAAAAATTTGTAGCCGGAGAGCGTCGTCACCGCTGGGTTTTGAATCGAGGGGCGAAGGAGCTGAGATCTTCGGGATCGGAGCTAAAGGGGCGAGCGTTGGAGCGGGCTTGAGCGGAACGGCGGGCTTGGGCGCAAGCCGCGGCTGGGGCTTGAGCGGATCGTCGCCGCCGAGGGCTTGGGCCCGAAGCACTGGGCGCGGCGGCTGGGCGGGGCCTGATTGAGCGGAAGCAAAGGAGGTGAGGGCAATGCAAATGGAGGCTGCGAAGCGGAGCATGGAATGGAGTCAGATAGATATTAAGCGGAAACAGCGGCAAAAGATTCAAGTCGGCCGGCGATGGCGGCGGGCACCACGGCGCTGACGAGGATATCATCGCCCTCGTAGTCGGTGGTTAAGACCTTGGCCTCGCGGTGGAGCAGGCTGACAAGATCGGCACGGTTTTGTGGAATCCGGTAGTTTTGGTGGCGGACCCGGTCGGCGAGCACTTGGCTGCAGAGTTTGAGCAGTGCTTCTAGGCCGAGGCCGGTGACGGCAGATGCGTGCAGAGCACCGGGAAATTTTTTATCCAGCGCGATCAGCTCGAAAGGATCGGTGACCCGGTCAATTTTATTAAGAACGGTGATGATTGGTTTATCGGCAGCACCAAGCTCGGCCAGCACTTCGAGCGTGGTGTCGTGGAAACGTCCGATTTCCGGGGCGGTCGCATCCATCACGTGGATCAGGAAATCCGCGAGGGCCGCTTCCTCCAAGGTGGCTTTGAAAGCCTCGACCAAGCGGTGGGGAAGATTTCGGACGAAGCCGACGGTATCGGTGATAAGTAGCGGTTGGCCGTCGGGTAATTCGATCCGCCGAGTGGTGGTGTCGAGAGTGGCGAACAGCATGTCTTTGGCCATGACGTCGGCACCACTCAAAATGTTGAGCATCGTGGATTTACCGGCGTTGGTGTAGCCAACAATCGCAGCGTGGGGGGTCTCAAATTTTTCGCGTTCCTTGCGTTGAGTTTTCCGTTGTTTGCGGACGATTTCGATTTCGCGCTTGGCGCGATCGATGATTTGGTAGGCGAGACGGCGATCGACTTCGATTTGTTTTTCGCCCATGCCACGGGACGCGCCGCCGCCGGCCCCGCCGCCGGAGCCTGCGGATTCGCGGTCGAGGTGGCCCCACATCCGAGCGAGCCGAGGGAGGGCGTATTGCATCCGGGCAAGCTCGACTTGAAGGCGGGCCTCTTTGGTTTGAGCACGCTTGGCAAAAATGTCGAGAATCACCTCTTCGCGGTCAATCACGCAGAGATCGGCAAGTTTTTCCCATTCTCGTTGTTGAGATGGGGCAAGGCCGTTGTCGATGACGATGACGTCGCACTCGTGGGCGCGGGCAAGCTCGACCAGCTCGGCAGCTTTACCGGTACCGCAGAGAAATTTTTTGTGCATTTCGCGGCTGCGGTAAAGTACCGACTCGACCACTTCGACGCCGAGGGTTTTGACCAGTTCGCCAAGTTCTTCGAGCAACGATTCCGATTCGGTGGCTTCACGGGGATCAAAGTAGAAGCGCACCAGTAAGGCGCGCTCGATCATATCCGGCTTTTCTCTGACTTCAAACATCCGCAGCAGACGTAGCATCGAAGCTTGCCCTCGGCCATGCGAAATTTTTTGCGC
>JAYWAR010000396.1:0-9783 GCA_043782285.1 Akkermansiaceae bacterium
GACCTCGAAGGGGAATTTCCGCAAGGGGTTACGGGGCCATTCGAGCTGGTATGGCAAGATGACGAGGACGAGCCGTTAGCACTGGAGGTGAAGGTACCACCGCTGAAATTACTGAGAATTTCACCTCGTGAAAAACCGGTCAAATTGTTGGAAATCCGAGAACACGGAATCGTCTCAACGGGGCAGGAATCGTCATTGATGACTTGGATCATTGCCGGCTTCAGGCATATCCTGCCACTGGGACTGGATCATATTTGTTTCATTCTCGGGTTGTTTTTTCTTCAACCGAAATGGAAACCGCTGTTGTGGCAAACGAGCGCTTTCACCCTTGCACACTCCATCACCTTGGCACTTGCCGTATTGGGATTATTTACAATTTCATCCAAGGTGGTAGAGCCGATGATTGCGCTGAGTATCGCCTACGTTGGGATTGAGAATTTATGGGTTAAGGAATTGAAACCGTGGCGCGTGGGTCTCGTCTTCGGACTGGGACTACTCCACGGAATGGGCTTTGCTTCAGTGATGCAAGAGCTGGAACTGCCGCGGGGGCAACTCGCCGAACCGCTGGTAGGATTCAATTTGGGAGTGGAGCTAGGCCAAATAACAGTGCTAGCATCAGCTTTCGCAGTAACCGTTTGGTTTTTAAATAAACCCGCGTTCGGCAGAATACGCAAAATTGCTTCCGGGATGATTGGTGCTGTTGGGTTATATTGGACCTATCAGCGAATTTGGGGCTGATCGCGGCGAGGGTTTCGCCAAGGGTCACAATGCTCCACCCCCAAAAATCCGAGCTCCGCGATCAATCCCATTGCCAAAATCGTGACGCTTACAAAATTGAATTGGCACAAAGTTCGTCACTTCGGAAAATTTTCGTATTTCATCTGAGCACGTTCCGGTTCAATTCTCCGGCGTTACACCAATCCCGGTCGCGACTCATCATTTCAATTCAATCTCAACTGCCATGTGGAAAGGCCGCTTCTCTCAAGATACTTCGTCACTCGTTCAACAATTCGGCGAGTCCATTTCATATGACTGGCGCTTATTCCCACACGACATCGCCGGCTCGATCGCTCATGCCCGGGCTCAAATGATCGCCGGATTACTCACTGCCGACGAGTTTTCGGCAATCGAGGGCGGCTTGCGTGAAATTGAAGCCGACATCGTTGCCGGAAAATTCGAATTCAGGACCTCGCTTGAAGATATCCACATGAACATTGAGGCCGAACTCACCAAGCGAATTGGAGCAGCCGGCGCAAAACTCCACACCGCACGCTCGCGTAACGATCAAGTCGCCACCGATACCCGACTCTACGCCCGCTGTGAAATTAACGGCCTACTAACCGCTGTTAGCAACCTGCAACGAGCCCTCCTCGACCGCGCAGAAAAATACGCTGCCACCGTGATCCCCGGCTACACTCACCTTCAACGCGGCCAACCCGTCACTGCGGGTCACCATTTCCTCGCTTACGTCGAGATGCTTGAGCGCGACAAATCTCGACTTCACGATTGCCGCGAGCGCTTGAACATCTCTCCGCTTGGCTCCGGAGCGCTTGCAGGCTCTACCATCAATCTCGACCGCCACGCAATCGCTGCCGAGCTCGGCTTCAACGGCGTCACTTACAACTCGATGGATGCGATCGCCGACCGCGACTACATCGCCGAGCTGCTGTTTGTGATTTCGCTCTGCGGGATTCACCTTTCACGCCTCAGCGAGGATCTTATTCTGTGGTGTACCGCCGAGTTCGCGTTCGCCTCTCTATCAGATGCTCACACCACCGGCTCCTCGCTGATGCCACAGAAAAAAAATCCCGACGTCTGTGAGCTCACCCGCGGTAAAACGGGTCGCCTCGTCGGTAATTTAATCAATCTGCTCGTAGCAATCAAAGGCCTACCGCTTACCTACAATCGTGATCTGCAAGAAGATAAACCGCCACTGTTTGACTCGGTAGACACCCTGCGTCTGATCCTCGCCGTAAATACCGAGATGATTGCCGCAATGGAACTCCGCGAGGAAAATTGTCATGCTGCCGCCGCAGACCCGATGCTGTTAGCTACCGATCTCGCTGATTACCTGGTAAAAAAAGGCGTGCCATTTCGTCATGCCCACGAACTGGTAGGCAAAGCGGTCGCCGAGGCCATCGCCACCAAAACTCCGCTGGATCAACTCGATTTACCAACGATTGATCCCGCTTACGGAGCCGATGCCAAAGACGTTTTTTCGCTAGAAACAGCCCTCGCCGCCCGCACCAACCCCGGTGCCCCATCCATTGCGAACGTCAAAACAGAGCTGCTCAAATGGCAGCACGCACTCAGTTTGGAGTAGTAGGTGACGAGATGGTAGGTGCTAAAATTCGGAAATCGGAGCTTGCAGGATTTCAGCCATAGTCACGCCTCATGGAAAACCACGGATTCACCCTTGAATCCGGCGGCGTCCCGCAAGAGACTCACGCGTTTATGGTCACTGCAACCGCTCCCACTCCCACGCTTCCAGACGCCCACGGCCACTTCGGCCAGTTTGGCGGAATGTTCGTCCCGGAAACTCTCATGGCTCCGCTCCAACAACTCGCGACGGCTTACGCTTCGGCCAAGGCCGATCCCGCATTCCAAACTGAGTTGGATGATCTTCTCACCAACTACGCCGGTCGGCCAACTCCACTTTATTTCGCCGAGCGCTGGACGAAAGTACTTGGCGGAGCAAAAATTTACCTCAAACGCGAGGACTTGCTCCACACCGGAGCCCACAAAATTAATAATGCTCTTGGTCAAATCCTACTGGCTCGGCGGCTTGGCAAAAAACGGATCATCGCGGAAACCGGAGCCGGCCAACACGGTGTCGCAACAGCCACGGTGTGCGCCCGATTCGGGATGGAATGCGTGGTTTACATGGGCGCAGTAGACATGCAACGCCAAGCCTTGAACGTCGCGCGCATGCGCTTGATGGGTGCCGAAGTCCGCGCGGTCACGGCCGGCCAAGCCACGCTCAAAGAAGCAGTTAATGAAGCCATGCGCGACTGGGTCGCTACCGTGGATCACACCCACTACATCCTTGGCTCGGCCTTGGGCTCTCATCCATTCCCGATGATCGTCCGCGATTTCCACCGCGTCATCGGGGTCGAAGCACGCCGCCAAATTTTAGAAAAAGAAGGTCGCCTACCAGACCTGCTAGTCGCGTGTGTCGGTGGCGGCTCTAACGCAATTGGTTTATTCCATCCGTTTCTGGAAGACCCGAATGTTCAAATGATTGGAGTCGAAGCCGGTGGCGACGGAATCATTCCGGAGCGTCACGCTGCGCGCTTTCAAGGAGGCAAACTTGGGGTGCTGCAAGGCACCAAAACTTGGTTACTCGCGAATGACGACGGCCAAATCGAGCTCACTCACTCGGTATCTGCCGGGCTTGATTATGCAGCAGTCGGTCCTGAGCATGCCTACCTGCAAAACATCGGCCGAGTTGAGTATACTTACGCCACCGACGATGAAGCGCTCGCTGCTTTCAAACAGCTCGCTCACTGCGAAGGAATTCTCCCAGCGCTCGAGAGCGCTCATGCGATGGCTTACGTCTCAAAAATTGCCGGCAGTTTACCACCAGATTGTATCCTCATTGCCAACCTTTCCGGCCGCGGCGACAAGGACGTGGAACAAGCCTCCAAATATCTACTCCCTTGAATTAAAAATTTCATCAATTGACTGATGTGGTGAAAATCCTAGGGTTGAGCGATTTATGAAATTTTTAATTTCAGCGTTCCTCAGCATATTTTCGATTGGCAGCTGCCAAGCGATTTCTTTGATCAATTTAAGTTTTTCAGGCTCAATGAGCGCAATCCAACAGCAAACCTTCATCGATGCTGCGGATTATTGGAATTCGGTGATCACTGGCTACGATCTGACCTTCAATGGCAACGGCCAAGTGGAAAGCCATAGCTTAACGATCACCGCCTCACTGCCTGCCATCGACGGAGTGAATGGGATTCTCGGTAGTGCCGGACCAGATACCACCACTTACTACGATAATAACCCGATCGGCGCGCCTACCGTCGCCCTCTACTATACCACCACCGGATCAATGCAGTTCGATTCTGCAGATGTCGCCGCACTCGTAGCGAACAACACCTTCTACGGCGTCGTCTTGCATGAAATGGCTCACGTCCTTGGAGTTGGCACCCTGTGGAGCGGTAATAACAATGTCAATGGGACTACCTATCCACTCTATACGAACGGCTCCGGTCAGTATACCGGAATAAACGCCTTGGCTCAGTGGCAGACTGAATTCAACATGCTTTCAGCAACTTTTGTTCCCGTCGAGCTCGGCGGCGGTAGCGGCACAGCGAACGGCCATTGGAACGAGGTTGATTTCGGGGCTGCCGCGACCGGAATTGTCAGTGTCGATAATGGCATGGATTTTGAAAATGAATTGATGACCGGCTGGGCCTCCAACACGTTTTTTGTCAGTCGAACTACTTTAGGTACACTCGACGATCTCGGTTACATCATTGACTACTCCAAAGCCGGCGTGATCAACCACCTCGTCACCATCCCTGAGTTTTCCAGCTTAATTCTTGGCCTTGCAGCCGTCCCATGGGCGATGCGCCGACGTAGATCCGCGCCGTAAAAATCTATCTGTTTAAAATCGGGATGGCTGAAAACGGCTTCCCGCTGGGAAAAAGGCAGTTTTGATTTTGCAACTCACTATTTATTTTACCGAGAAGCGGAAAAATTTTTTGGCACCGGTGTCGATCGTGATGCGATAAGCGTAGAAAACCGCATCATTCGTGACCCCGACGTTCAGGCGGCCATCAATCGGACCGGCCATGAAATTACCGGAGGCGTTTAGCATTTTTACATCAGACGCTTGGAAATCATTGTCGTTCTCAATAAAAAGGAAAAAATCATTTCCCTGCGGCGTTGATAGATCCGGCACCAAAGCCATACCTTCGAGCTTCTCATTGAGGGTGTTCGAATCCGCCGCAAGCGTATTGTTCGGATTAAGATTGAAGCCAAACTTTGCCAGCTGATTGATGTCTCGCAAATTAATCACTTCCGCCGTGGCAGCAGCACTCACTCCAGCGAGGAGCGTACCACCCGGACTCACCTGCTGGCCGATGCCATCATACAAGCCAAGGATATTAGTAGCAGAGACGAAATCAACGAGTTGCACTGACTTAAAGGTGATCGGTGCGGCAGTCCCTTTACCGAGCCCATTGCCATCACGCGGCAACATCAGAAAACTGGAATTTCCGATGGCAATAATTTCCGATTGGGCAGCCGTGCCATCAAGCCCTGAACCGTTTCCATCTAAGTCAATTTGCGGTAACTTAACCACATATTCACCGATCAGAACTGGAGTCTCACGATTATCACCAGCAACGTCATAAATAAAAAGCCGGGCGTGGTTACGAGTTTGCTGCTGGCTGCCATTGGTATCTTGAACTGTCGCACTCTGAAGCATCGCAAAAAGTCGGGTGCCGTCCGGAGTAACCGATAGGCCTTCGAGACCCTGGTTATTGCGACGTCCGTTAGTGGGAGTGCTGGTGGCGTTGAAGTTCAAAGTCGTGGAAGGATTGTGCGGCCGCGCGGCCTCGGGAAGCTGGGTTAACCCCGTGATTTGCTTGAGTGGGTTGAAACGAGCAATATAAGCACCGTATTCATCCGAAACATAACCGGAGCCATCGGCAAAGAGGCAAACCGCTTCAGCATCGAAGCTCAGCAAACTTTCCTGCGCGCCGCCCGGCCCGTTCGCTGCCGTCACAGTGCCGACAGTCTGGCCCATCAGCTGGCTGGTGGCCGTCGGATTCAAACCCGTCGTAAATTTCACCTTCGCACCATCCTGATAGGTAAATTTGGTGCTACTGACGTAACTGGGTAAGATCTGATTCTGCGCCACTGGCCCGGCACCGTAGTAAGGGGAGAAGCTGAAATCAACACGATGGAGACGAGCCGCATAGTTTGAAAAAATCGCGCCGGAGTTATAGCCGCGGTCGGGGAGAACATTAAATTTCCCGGTAAATCGGCTACCGTCCCATGCCCAATCGCTGATGGCGAGCCCCGAGGCAGCACCCTGCGTTTCACCAAAGCTATCGACGTTTTCACCACTGATGCGACCGACCCCAACGAGTCCTTCGTTCACAACTCGGATTCCAGCGAGCGTAGCACCAGCAGGAGCGGAGATATTGGCAGTAAGATAAGCCGCTGAAACCCCAGGAGCCGATGGCCCAGAACCGAGTAAGTTATAACTCCCCGCCGTTTCATCACCATTCACTACCGAGCTCACTTCAGTATAGTCAAGCCCTGTGATCGCCTTGGTCCAATTCAACAAATCACTCGACAACTCCAAAGTCCCGCTGCCACGGGTGAGGCGAGTGAAATCCAATTGCTGAGTTCCGCCAGCCGACAACATGTGCGGCATGTGTCCGTGGTCATTTGCCGAATTAGGACTCTGATTGAAAAAATACTCGAGACGATCCACGAGTCCATCGCCATCCGAATCTGTATCAATTCCGGTGGAAACATACCCTTTAGCTGCGAGCCAAGCCGCAAAAGTGCCCGCTGGAGCACCGCTGTTAGCGGTGATCCCCGGTGATCCCATTTGGAGACCGTTCGTCGAAAGATACGCGCCATGAACTCCCGCAACACTCACGGTGGAAATAGTGGGTAACGGCAGCGTGGCACGGCCAATCCCCGCCCAGTTGTCAAAAGTAACACCGAGGGTCGCAGCCCCAAAACTAAGACCGGTAAGGCGCTGGCCAGAGGAGTCGAAAATATTTAGCGCGTCAGCACTGCTGCTCAGACCGATTCCGGCACCGCCGTAGGATCCGATCAGAAACCCAACCGGCAACGTAGGGCGGCCGAACCAAGCCATCGCAAAATTAGAAAAAATCACCAGGTCAGCTGACGCATCTGCCGCGCCTTCGCAAAAAACGGCGGACTCCCCTGCCGGAATAGAGCTAACACCGCGTAGTGCGATTTTCCCAGTGCCATTCGAATTGTCATCGACCGTCCAACCCGAGATATCTACCGCAGTCGTCCCGACATTTGTCACCTCGAACCAGTCAGCTGCATAAGTGCTATTGCTGCCGGTGGGATGCACTTCGGAAATAACAACACGAATCTCAACCGGTGTTTCATTTGTCACGCTCGTGACATTGAGTGGCCGGATTTCGGCTGCCGCTTGTACCCGGAGCGAAACGAGTGGAATTCCTAAAGAAACTAGCAGCGTTCGGTAAACAATTGGGAGTTTTATAAAAGTTGCCATGACAAAACTACTTTCCCTCTCCGTGAAAGTTTCGCGCGCTTTTCCTTGTGACTATTCCGTCAATTCGAGTGTGCGAAATCTGGGTGAATCCTCGCATCCGCTTACTGCGGTCGGGTACCATCGCGATTTTTTCCGAAACCGCTCTTGTCCGCAGGCTTGTCCGTGCCATACGCTCGCCCAACTTGTGCCAAACGTGATTCATTCATCAGCTCCTACTTACATTCTCGGCGTGCTTCCGTCGCGATGGGGCTCCACCCGTTTTCCAGGAAAGCCTCTCCATTTGATCGCCGGGAAACCACTGATTCAACATGTCTGGGAGCGTTGCCAACACTGTTCGAGTCTCGATGAGATTCTCGTGGCGACTGATGATGTGCGCATCCGCGATGCAGTACTCGGTTTCGGCGGTAAAGTCGCGATGACCTCACCGGATCATCCTACCGGCACCGATCGGATCGCTGAGGCTGCGCAAGCGGTGCCACAAGCGAGCCACATCCTCAACATTCAGGGCGATGAGCCATTAATCGATCCAGGGCTCATCGACCAGCTTGCCGCGGCATTGATTGCAGACTCCACACTCGACATGGTCACCGCCGCCAACCCGCTCGACCCCACCGACCCGGCAGTACAAGACCCAAACGTGGTCAAAGTCGTGATCGCAGGTGATGGTAGGGCGCTTTATTTTTCCCGCTCGCCGCTGCCATTTTTTCGAAATCCAGTGGCAGGTCTGCCTGTTTTACGGCATAAGGGGATTTACGGTTATCGCCGGAGTTTCCTAGAGCGCTTCGTCACTTGGCCGCCCTCGCGCTTGGAGCAAGCAGAGTCACTCGAGCAACTCCGTGCTCTCGAAAACGGAGCGACCCTTAAAGTCCTCCTTACCGCCGATACCTCACCCGGTGTCGATACCTTGGAACAAGCGCGGGAAATAGAACGAATCTTAAAAATAATGAGTTAGAAGTTAACCGTGAACCACTCAGACTTCACTTAATTTGATCTATTTTTGACTCATAACTGCTAATCCATAATTTTTAACTCTAGTACCATGAAATACATTTTTGTCACCGGCGGCGTCGTCTCCTCACTCGGTAAAGGCCTTGCCGCAGCGTCTATCGGCACCCTACTTGAGCATCGTGGACTGACCACCTTGATGCAAAAATTCGATCCCTATCTGAACGTTGATCCAGGCACAATGTCGCCCTTCCAGCACGGCGAAGTTTACGTGCTCAACGACGGCGCGGAGACCGATCTCGATCTCGGTCACTACGAGCGCTTCACCTCCGGGGTGCTCTCGCGAATGAATAACCTAACTTCCGGTCAAGTATTTGACTCCGTGATCAAAAAAGAACGGCGCGGCGAATACCTCGGCAAAACAGTGCAGTTTATCCCGCATGTTACCGATGAAATCAAACTACGGATGCACAAAGTCACTGAGGATAATCCTCAAACCGACGTGCTGATCACTGAGATTGGCGGGACCGTGGGTGATATGGAAGGACTGCTTTTTATCGAAGCGCTGCGCCAGTTTGCACTCGAAGTCGGTAAAGAAAACGTCTGCTTCATCCATGTCACTTTGCTGCCATATATCAAGGCCGCTGGCGAGGTGAAGACCAAACCCACCCAGCAATCCGTGGCCAAGCTCCGCGAACTCGGGATTCAACCGGATATTATTATTTGTCGCACCGAGGCCGACCTCGATGAAGATAATCGCAAAAAAATTGCAATGTTCTGCAACGTCGAGCGCAAGAATGTCGTCGCCTTCCGCGATGTTGCGCACACGATTTACGAATGCCCACTCGACCTCCGGCGCGATAAAATTGACCGCTTGGTGGTCGATCGGCTAGGTCTTGGCCATACGCCATCACCTGCGCTTGAAGACTGGGAACGCTTCGTCCAGCGAGTCATCCACCCCAAGCACAAAGTTACCATCGCCGTCGCCGGCAAATACATCGAACTTCAAGATGCTTACAAATCGATTTATGAATCCTTGATTCATGCCGGTGCCCATCACGACACCAAGGTGCAAATCATCCGAGTGGAAGCGGAAGCAATTGAAGACCACGGTGCCAAATCGGTGATCGGTGAGGTTGACGGTATTTTAGTACCTGGCGGCTTCGGTGACCGCGGCACCGAAGGCAAAATTCTTGCCGCACAATACGCCCGTGAGCAGCAAATTCCGTATTTTGGGATCTGCTTAGGAATGCAAATTGCGACGATTGAATTTGCCCGCAATGTTTGCGGCTTGAAGGGTGCGAACTCGACGGAGTTTGATAAGTTAACCAAATACCCGGTGATTTGTTTGCAAGAGGAGCAAAAAGGAATCGAAGACATGGGCGCGACGATGCGTCTAGGCTCCAGTGAATCGATCTTGTTAGCAGGCACCAAAGCCGCCAATCTCTATGAAAATGTAGATCGTATTCATGAGCGCCACCGTCATCGCTATGAGTTGAACTCAGACTATCAGGACCGTTTGCAGCAAGCAGGCTTGGTGATTTCCTCGGTCTCGGCAGAGGAAGGGCTTGTAGAAATTGTTGAATTACCGG
>JAYWAR010000397.1:0-3529 GCA_043782285.1 Akkermansiaceae bacterium
CGCCAGATTCGACCGCGAGTTTTATCGCGATCAGGGTGAGTGCGGGGCACTTCGTTGTGTGAGATGATTTTATTATACCAGTCGGCAATATAGAGAAAACCATCGGGGCCAAACTGTACAGAAACTGGCCGGAACCACGGGTCATCGGCCACCAGGAAATCCTCACGCTTGAAGTATTCAGGATGCTGATTACTGGCGGTTTGGGTGGTGATTACTTGAATGCGACTGGTGATTGGATTCGCCACGTAGACGACTTGATCGCCGCCATAAATCGTCGCGAACTGACTGTGATGATCTTCAGCAGACGCCAAACCGCTGAGGCCGGTACCACCGAGTCCGATACTGAGGGATTGGGGAATAGTCGGTGCATAGGAACGAAGTTTATCTCGGGAATTCGTTTCATAATGAGTCCCTGACTCGAATTCTGCAATCGGGATACCCATATCATTGGCCTCTTGGAGATAAGGTTCTCCTTGGCGATTTTGGTAGAACCCCCAAATGTTATTAGGACCAGCACTAACAACTTCAAAACGACTACCATCTGGCCGGAAGCGTCCGAGTTTGCAGGCGTCATAGACTTTATCCTTGGAGCCGTCAGCAAAGGGAATACTGCCAGGTCGGCACACTTTAGAAGCATTAAAAAGCCCCTGCGCGACGTAAATCCAGCCTCCCGGCGCACGCTCGAACTGATGAGGCATCAGGTGAGAGTCTTGAATTCCAAAACCTTCGAGAACGACATCAAATTTGTCAGATTTTCCGTCATGATTGGTGTCGAGATAGTGACGAATTTGAGAGCCATAATGAACCAGAGCACCATTGCCATCGAGATCGGGTAAAAGACCTAGGGGGAGTGCGAGACCTTCGGCAAAGATTCGGGGTCGTTGTGAACCTGGTGCCTCGGGGTGATCAAAAATTAGGACTTGGTCTTTGCCACCTCTTGCGTAGAGGGCTTCGGCATTTGCACGGTTTTCGTTAGCATCTACTGGATATTCGAGCGCAGTCATCGTCCACATCCGACCGAGTCCGTCCCAAGTCATGGTGATTGGTTTACCGACCCCCTGTTCCTCGGAGCTGACGAGTTCAGCGATGAATCCTTCAGGCAGATGAAATGACTGGCGTTCCGCTTCGGGAGTCCGTGCGGTAGATTTCTCAACTGCGGGCGCGGGCCGTGAAGGAGGGTCTGGCCGCCATGAAGCGGCACCTGGGGTGTCGGGAAGTTCTTCGATTTGGAGATCTTTAAGTTGTACCAGCAAAGCACCTCCTGCATGCACTTGAATACCTAGTTTCCCATCCAGAGGAATCGCACTATCACGCTCTGTATAATCAAAAGTCAGTTGACCATTGATCCAAGACCGGATTCGGCGGCCTTCGCAGAGAACGAGATATTCATTCCACTCCCAGTCCTTAACCACCTTCGCCAACGCGGCGGGATCGCGTGGACCGATTAATTTTTGTTCACGACGATGTTCATCGTATAAATCGCCCCAGTAGCCGATGCCAGCATCGACCTGATATCCTGTCATCGCTGATTCTCCGGTGAGCCGACTGCTGCGGATTTGAACACCCGAATTCATGAATCCTTTGCCTTCGACCAATCGAATTTTAAATTTTAGATTAAAATTGCGATATTCTCGAACGGATGACAGGAAGAGATTTTTAGGTATTTGCTCTTCAAGCGAGCCGCCAACGATCATTTGATCGCGAACCTGCCACCATTTCTCCTCACCGGCAGGGGACTCCCAACCGGCGAGGGATTTTCCGTCAAAAAGAGCAACAGGTGCTGCCTGCAGGCCAGTGAAACCAATGATCGCTAAAAATAGTAGTTTCATAAGATTTTTCAGATTTCAAAATCAAACACAATCACTCGTGCCAGCTTGGGCACAACGACGAGCTTGACCCGCTCGTGTTCGGGATGTGGCAGGTAGGCATCGCGGTTGGCAGCGTTGTCAAAAGTCATGACGAAACCGTGGGTGAAGCCATCGTTGAGTTCCTCAGGACTGGCATAAGGTCCGTGCTCAATTGTCAGTAATCCAGGGATTTTGCCCACCATACTGGCCATTTCGAAAAAGCACTCGTCAATTTGTTCGGAAGTGATTTCCGGGTGAAACTGGAACATACCATAGTGTCGAATCATTTTAAATTATGGGGTGAAAGTCATCAGTGAAATCAGTTTTTCCGCACAGGCGCGGGCAAACGCGACGCTGTTAATTTCTTCGTCGAGAATTTCGACGGGTTGCTGGCAATATTTGCGCAGCGCGGTAAAAAGCGCCTGATCTGCCAGCGGATCATGAAAAGGTTGGCCTGCTGCGGAAATAACGCTGAGGGCTTTTAGCGGGATCATCAGCGTTGCCGGTGCGGTGTAGCGATTGACTTTAGTGGCTAGAATTTGACCGAGTTCTGTGCATTCATCGGCAGTGGTTCGCATCAGGGTAATCTGCGAGTTATGATTATAAAAAGTTCGGTTAGCGAACTTTTTAGGTACTGAGCAAGGTTCGCCAAAATTTACCATGTCAAGGCAACCTGGGGCAATGACAGCTGGGATTTTGGCATTAGCTACTGCGTCCATTCGCGTTGGGCCAGCAGTTAAGACACCACCCACGAGCTCGTCAGCCCACTCGGTAGTGGTTAGGTCGAGTACTCCAACGACGAGGCCACTCTCGATGAGAGTTTCCATTGCGCGCCCACCTACACCGGTAGCGGCGAAAACCAATACTTCGTAACCGGCATCTTCGATGATTCGTTTCGCTTCCGTAACGCAAGCGGTGGTATTGCCAAACATACTCGCGACGACTAAAGGGCGGATGTTCACAGTTTCAATTGTTGTTTCTACCATCCCGCAAATTGCACCAACGGCACGAGCAAAAATCAAACGCGATAGACTATTGAGGCCAGCGATATCGACAATACTTGGCATCATGACGATATCTTGGGTACCGAGATAGGCTGCAGTATTTCCGGCAGCTAACGTAGAAACCATCAGCTTGGGGAAACCTAGCGGCAGGGCACGCATCGCTGCGGTGGCAATGGCAGTCCCGCCTCCACCACCAAGAGAAATAACTCCGTCAATTTTTTTTGCGGCAACGAGTTGTGCGAGGAGAATCGGCGCAGTTTGACTCATCGCGATCACGCATTCACCGCGATCTTTACGGGCGAACAACTCCGCAAAATCTAGCCCAGCAGCAGCGGCGACTTGGCTGCGGGTAATGTCCGGGTTAACCGTAGGAACGGCTCCACTACCGACATCAATCAGCAAGGTCTGATGCCCACGGGCACGGATTCGCTCAACAACGAAGGCATGTTCTTGCCCCTTTGAATCGAGTGTTCCGAGGACTGCGATAGTGGCCATAACGTTAGTTTTTGCGTTTCACTGAGATCGATTTGAATTGGCGGGTTAGATTGGTCAGCGATTCTTCGATACTCATCCGTTCTAGACTTGAAGCACCCACGAAACCCACACAGTCAGTTGCCTGAATCACACGGTCGGCGTCCTCGGGACTGTTAATCGGGCCACCATGACAAAGGTAAAAGA
>JAYWAR010000398.1:0-3523 GCA_043782285.1 Akkermansiaceae bacterium
CCGGACTCAGTCTCGGTCATACTCTGGCCGCTGTTGCAAAGGAGCTGCCGCAAAAACGCGCCAACTTCATCGTTGCCGAGCCGCTGGCGGCGATTCCCGAGTGGCACCGTGCGCATATCCCTACCAGCCCGCTGCTCACCGATAGCCGTGTCACCCTAGAAAACGACTGTGGTCCGCAAGCACTCATCCGCCACGCTGGGTTGTTGCACGCCATTCTCGTCCACCTCGATGCGTCCCCTACTGGCCCGCGCAACCGCACTTGGGTGGATGAGCGGCGCTGGGTCTCTGCCGCTTTTGAAGCGCTGCAACAAGGTGGCCTGCTCGCTATCGCCGGCTCACGCCACGTCGCCAGCCTCACCCGTCGTTTGCAAGGCTCGGGCTTTGAAGTTGCCGAATTTACCGTACCATCTTCTCCGCATGCCAAACGTCCGCGTTTCCTACCGATCTGGCTCGCCCGCAAAGGCAAAGCTGCGGATTGATTTCCTACGGGGAGCGCGCATCATTCCGCTGCACCCATGGCCCGCCTCACTCCTTTTTATTTCATTCCCGCCTTGATCGCAGCTGTTTCTCACGCCGAGATCACGATTGAACCTCGGCCATTTTCCATCGAAAATTTATTCTCTGCGGTTGCCTTACCCGCGGTGGAGGGCGTCTTGCTGAAGCTTGAACCGCAAGTCTGGGAAAAATTCGAAATCACCCAAATTGCGGCCCACGGCTCGAAACTTGCCAAAGGCGAGCTTTTGATCCGTTTTGACGCGGAGGATATCGATCACAAAATCGACGACACCCGCCGACAACTCAAATCCGGAGCTTTGGTATTCGCCCAAGCCGAGCTCGATTTTACCCTGCTACAAGCCAGTGCCGCTGACAAATTAACCACTTTCCGTCGTGCCGCCGAGATCGCCAAGGAGGAAAACCATTATTTCAGCCAAGTCCGACGCAAGGCCAAAGAAGATACCGCCAGCCAAGCGCTCAAACGCAGCGAACAAATCCTCGCCAACCAACGCGAAGAGCTCAAACAACTCGCCAAGATGTATGCCGCCGACGACATCACGGAAAGTACCGAGGAAATTATCCTCGTCCGCCAGCAGGATGCCGTCGCCGCCGCAGAATTTGCCCTCCGCATGGAAAACCTCGATCACCAACGCACCCTTGAGGTTAGCCTGCCACGCGAGGCGATCGCTCTTGCCGAAACCGAACGCGACACCGCCATCAGCCTCAAAAAAGCGGAAGTTGAGATTCCTCGCTCGCTCGAGCTCAGCCAACTCGCCCTCGAAGCTCAACGCTCAGCCCAACAGCGTGCGACCCAACAACTCGCTCAACTCGAAGCCGATCGCCGTCAGTTCGAATTCAAAGCCCCAGCCGATGGTTGGTTCTATCACGGCCCTATCGAAAATGGCCGTTGGACGCCTGCCGAGGTGGTCAAGACCCTGATCCATCACGGTCATCCTCCCATTCACAATGCTTTTGCCACTTTCATTCCCGCTGGCGCAAAACTAAATCTCGTCGCATTTGTCAATGAAGCGACTGCCCGCGCACTTCAACTGGACCTCGCTGGAACCGCCACCCTCGCCGGTCGCGAAGACCTTCAGATCTCCGTAAAACTGCTTAAACTCGCAGCTGCTCCCAGCCCAGACGGTACCTATCGCACCGATCTTGCCGTCACTTGGCCACAAGAACTCACTCCCGTCGTCGGCGCGACCGCTCAAATCCGGCTGATTTCCTATCACCAAGCAGCTGCCATCGTCATCCCAACCCAAGCACTCACCCTCGAAGCCGACGCTTGGACCGTCAGCGTCAAGCTCGCCGATGGCAAAACCGAGCGCCGCCCGGTCAAACGTGGCAGAATCCACAAAGAGGATAGCGAAATTCTGAGCGGCCTCGAAATCGGTCAAGTCGTGGTCATTCCCGGTGACAAGTGAGCTCCATAATCGCCTGGCTTACCAGCCCTCGTGTCCCGTATCGTGATCTCTGCTGGGTTTGCCATCATTCCTACTTTCAACGCGAGAACGGTGGTATTTTTGTTAGGATTGAGCGGTTTATCGCTCAATTCCCTCGCAGTAGCAGGTCCACCCGAGCCAGCAGCCCTCGACGCTGCCATCCGCCGTGGAGTCGATTTCCTCGTCAGTTACCAAAATCGTAACGGCTCCTGGGGCAGTGCCGCCAACACCAAAGACATTAACATCTACGCGCCCCTGCCCGGAGCCCACCAAGCATTCCGCACTGGAGCTTCTGGCCTCGCCCTATCCGGTTTAATCGACGCCGCTGACCCACGCCCCGAGGTCAATGCCGCCATCCACCGAGCCGCAACTTGGACCGCCTCCGAGCTGCCAAAACTTCGTCGCGCCGATCCCACCACCACCTACAACGTCTGGGGTCACGCTTACGGACTGCGGGCACTTTCACGGCTTTACACCCGTGAAACCGAGCCCACCCAAAAAGCCGAGTGGAGCCGCCTCGCCCAACAACAAGTCGATCTCGCCAACCGCTACGAAGACCTCAACGGCGGTTGGGGCTACTTAGATTTGTTCGACGAACTCACCACTCAAAAACCCTCCGGTATTCCCAGCTCTTTCACCACTGCCACCGTGCTACTGGCGATGGACCAAGCTCGCTCCGTGATGGGCATAAAACTCAATGAGAAGTTAATCCAGCACGCCCTAGCTGGACTCAACGCCCAACGCGAACCGGATTTTTCCTACGCCTATTCCTTCAACCACCGGCTTCGCCCGCGCCTCGACATCAACCGCCCGGCTGGCTCACTCGCCCGCTCCCAGGCCTGTAACGCCGCCCTTCGCGTCTTCGGCGAAAAAGCCATCACCGATCAAGTTCTTACCACTTGGGCCGACCGCTTCCTCGCCCGCGAGGGCTTTCTCAACAACGCCCGCAAACGCCCCATTCCGCATGAAGGTGCCTTCCAAATCGCTGGCTACTTTTATTATTACGGCATCTATTATTTCACCGAATCCGTCAAACTTCTGCCTAAATCCCAACAAACAGGTTATGCTCAAGCGCTTGCCACGATCTTGCTGGAGCGCCAGGAAAAAGACGGCTCGTGGTGGGATTACCCCATCTACAATTACCACCCCGCCTACGGCACAGGTTACTCGCTGATGGCGCTCAGTTGGTGCCGCGAGGTGCTGACTGCCGCAAAATAATCTCCCGCCAAGCCAATTCGGAAGAACGGCGGTAAGGAGCTCAAAACTATTTCCCAGACAAATAATCTCAATCCCACGAAGGATCCAAAAGCTCAGAACCTCGGTCTCCCCCTTCGCGCCCTTTGCGTGCTTCTATTCAAAATTCTGGGTCGCTAAAACTATTTCCCAGACAAATAACCTCAATCCCACGAAGGACCCAAAAGCTCAGAACCTCGGTCTCCCCCTTCGCGCGCTTTGCGTGCTTCTGTTCAAAATTCTGGGTCGCTAAAGATCGGTGTGGAAAACTAAACTGAAAAATCCCCGATGACGTCCTTCACCCGGGGGCCGAGACTCATCTTGGTGAGGCCTGGCGACTCAGGGAGCAT
>JAYWAR010000399.1:0-3522 GCA_043782285.1 Akkermansiaceae bacterium
CTCGTGGAGCTCAAAGCCCGCTTCGACGAAGCCCGCAATCTGGACGGTGCAGACGAACTCAAGCGCGCTGGAGCATAAATTGGTTAGATCGTAAAAACCCAAAAACCCATGCTAAAATTTGCCTCAACGTGCGCGGCATCTGTTGCTTCATGCCCGGCGACCCGAAATACTCAAAAAATATTGAAGTTATCGCCGTCATCGACTGCGTATTCTCAAATGCGCCCGCCTTTTCTATTTCCATCAGGGAAGAAACGCCGAAGTCGATATTCTCTCGGTGGACTGGATGACGCGCAATCTCGGAAAACGCGTCGAGCGGATGTTTCCCATCGAGGAGCGGCTTCTCAAGCGCCGGCTCGTCCGCATCCTTGAAGCCTATTTCCAAGACAATACAAAGTTTCCCGCCTACTTCCCGACGGCAGGTCCCAACGCATCGTCCGCGCCGAGGGTTAGAAGGCCTTCCGCGTGCAAGACCATTTCTATCAACACGCGAAAAAGCAGCGAAAGCTCGCGAGCACGAGCGCGCCATGACCTTCGAGTCGCACGTCCCAGCGGAGTAAGGTCGTTGAGGGTTAGGTGAAACGAGTGAAAGTATCCCTTGACCCTCGGCAGCACGACACCATCAAGACAAATAAAAATAGGGTGTAGGAATCCATCACGCGCCCTGTGATTTCGTGATAATTGGGAAAAATCAAAACATTCGGAAGCGATGCGTAAGATACAAATTTATTTGGCGTAAGTTTTTATCGATTATATTCCATTTTATCAATTTTCAATGCTCCTCACCCATTCAGCATGAGTCACTCCCAATCCGCGTCTCAAGATAGACCGCCACCCGCACCCGACCATGAAACCGCCGAGTGAATTCAGAGCGTTTTCGCCAATCTAAAGTCTGAGCTGTCACGGGAAATCGTCGGACTCGACGACGAGATCCATCAAATTTTCATCGCGCTGCCGTGCCGTGGCCACTGCATCTTGGAAGGGGTGCCGGGCTTGGCGAAAACCAAGTTGATTTTATGCATCGCTTCGTTGCTGGACCTGAGTTTCCGACGGGTGCAGTTCACTCCGGACCTGATGCCGGGCGATCTCACCGGCTCCGAGGTGCTGTAACAAGACATGGCCACCGGCGAACGCTTCTTCCGTTTTCAAAAGGGACCCTTGTTTGCCAATCTGGTGCTGGCAGATGAGATCAACCGCACGCCGCCGAAGACCCAGAGTGCGCTGCTTGAGGCGATGGAGGAACGCCAAATCACGGTCGGCCAGACGACCTTCCCACTGCCCAAGCCATTCTTCGTGATGGCGACGCAGAACCCGATCGAGCACGAAGGGACCTACCCGCTGCCAGAGGCGCAGTTAGACCGCTTTATGCTCAAAATCATCCTCAAATATCCGAGTCGTGCGGATGAGGCGAAGATCATCCACCGTGCTTCCGGGTCAGCGCCGGTGACGTTTAAACCGCTGATTTCTGCGGCAGAGTTAGAGGCGATGCAGCAACTGGTGCGGCAGGTGCCTATTTCAGACTCCTGTGTCGAGTATGCCGCAGATGTGGTCCTTAGAACTCGCCCGGGAACTACCGAAACGCACGCCGCCGTGGTCGGCAACTTGGCATGGGGCGGCGGGCCACGCGCCGGGATTTTCCTCGCTTCTGCCGCGAAGGCCCATGCGGTGTTGAGCGGGAGGCAGCACGCCACCACCGACGATGTGCGGGCGATGGCCGCACCGGTGCTGCGGCATCGCCTCGCGCTGACCTTCAATGCGGAGTCGGAAGGCATCACGGTCGATTCCATTTTGAGACAACTTCTGTGACCGTTTACCGCTATGGATTTCGGTTACCATCGCCCACCTCCGCCAGCCACCTCGGTCGCCGGGCTGCTCGAACATTTTCTCACCGCAGAGGACCTGCAAACCCTCAGTCAGGCGAGTTTTCCCGCCGCACACCGGATCAGGGCGAGCCGCACCGGTGCTCACAAGGCGCGGCTTCGGGGCGGCACCACGGAGTTTGCCGATCACCGGCCTTACTCTCCGGGTGACGAGGTGCGGCGGCTGGACTAGCGAATCGTCGGCCGGTCCGAACGGCTCGAAGTGAAGCTCTACGAAGATCCATCGACCCTCGATAACGTGTTTCTGCTAGACGGCAGTGGCTCGACGAAATTTGCGGATTCGACCCGCTCCAAGTTTTCTTACGGCTGCTCGGTGGTGGCTTTCTTGTCGAAGATTCTGCTCGGCCAGCGTGACCCGGTGGGGCTGGCGATCGCGATCGAACGCGGCCCTGCGTTCCTGCCGCCCAAGTCGAGCACTCTGCAACTGGCGCAAATGCTCGGCAGCATGAGGACGCTCGAAGCGCAGGGAAAAACTTACCTGACCGAACAAATCCGCTATCTCGCGAAAAACATCCGCAACCCGACTCGTGTGATGATCATTTCCGACTGTTTCCTGGATCTGAAATCGCTCGAAGCGGAACTCAAGATGCTCGTCGGGCGCGGCCATCGGTTTCATCTGCTGCACACCGTGGCACCTGAGGAAGTGAGCCTGAGCTACCTCCAGCCACTCCGCTTCACCAGCCTAGAGGACAGCCAGTGGATCGACGCCAAGCCGCAGGAAATCGTCCAAGCCTACCTCACTGCGATGCGGAAACACGTCGATGCACTGCGGAAAATCTGCCTGCACTACGGCGCTAGCTACGAGCCACTCGTCACGAATCGCCCGCTGGGACGGGCGTTGCTGGAGTTCCTGAGACGCCAAGCGGAAAGAAAAAACTAGGATGTTTGGCGCAGCGATATTTCTAACGGCCATGGCGGCGATTGGCGTGCCAGTTGCCATTCATTATCTCGCGCAGCAGCGGACCCGGGTGCTGCCGTGGGGGGCGATGGCATTTCTGCAGCAGTCGATTTCCAGCGCAAGCTCTCGCCGCAATCGACTCAGGGATTTGCTGCTGCTGCTTCGCGGACTGGCGATTATTTGCCTGGTGCTGACCTTCGCCCAGCCACTGAGCTCAAGGTTGTGGTTAGGCGGCTCCGATCTGGAAACCGTTTTCATCTGGGATGTCTCCCTCTCGACCACCGCCGTGGGAGCGACTGGTCAGCCAGTGATCGACTCGATGAAGCAAGCTTTGGTCACGGAAATAAGCAGGTTGCCCAGCACCTCCCAGGTAAAAATTCTCCTCGCTGGGGCAGAGCTGAGATGGCTGCGAGACGAACCGCTGGTCCTTTCTGAAACCAACCGCAGATCACTGGAAACCAGCATCCGCCAACAGCAAGCGGACCACGGCGGCAGCGAACTCGCCACCGCGATCCTCACCGCCTTGTCCGTGACTGAGGCCGAATCTCAACGGTGTCCAACATTGGGATCATGAGCGAGCGTAGATTTTGGCGAGATGCGCGAGGCAGTGCGCCCAGGAGTGCGTCGAGTCCAAATGATCTTTCAACCCGCGGATGAACTTCACGGTGCGCTGGGTGAGCCGCTGGATGCCCTGCTGAAGAACGGTTAGACCGCTGCGACCCTTGCCTTTGGAGCACTCGTCGCGCT
>JAYWAR010000400.1:0-9745 GCA_043782285.1 Akkermansiaceae bacterium
ATCAAAATCGACACTCGAGAGACGGATAAATGGAATACCCGCATTCAAGGCTAGGGTTTTTGCCAGATTAGCTTGCGGTTCGCTTGTAGTCAGGTGGCATGGGTGATTTGCATGCAGGGTTATCCTGCATGCAAGACGTTACAAATTAGCAGCTTGGCTCAAAATCGTGAGCTTTTACGATGTGACGGGTTGACAACGGAGGCTTGGGTTGACCAATCTGTTAAGGACAAAACAATGAAGGTTTACTTCATTGCTGATCTCAAAAATCCACCTCCAAGGACTCATAAGACCCGTGTTTTCCAACGAAGATTATATTGCTGAATTGCTCGCTGAAGCCGGAATGGTGAGCGCTGAAGAAATTACTCAAGCGCGCCGAGCTCTCTTGGGAGGCGAAACGATTATCGAACACTTGCTCGCGCATACCTCGCTCACGCAAGATAATCTGGCAAAAACCCTAGCCTTGAATGCGGGTATTCCATTTATCCGTCTCTCGAGTGTCGATTTTGATCCGTTGATCACCGAGTCAATCTCGGATGAAATTGCGAAACGTTATCGGGTGATTCCGGTACAAGATGATGGTCATATCCTGATTGTTGCACTTGCTGACCCGCTAGATTTTGAGTCCCTCGACAGCCTACCGCACGTAATTGGTCGAGAATTGAGCTTAGTTTGTGTCACTCAGCAGGAAATTCACGATTATTTGCGCCAGCTCTATCATTATGATGATGCCGCGCCAGCCGTTGCTGACGGTTATTCGGTGGCCAGTGGCGATTTAGAAGCGGGCCCTGGTGGTGATGACGCGCCGATCATCAAGCTGGTGATGCAGACTCTGACCGAGGCCTTCCGCTTGCGGGCCTCTGATATTCATATCGAACCACTCGAGACTTCGGTGCGGATCCGCTACCGTCTCGATGGCAAACTGGTCCACGTCGATACGCATCCAAAAAAACTTTTACCTGCGATTATCGCGCGTTTGAAGGTGATGAGCGGGACGATGTCGATCGCCGAAAAGCGTTTGCCGCAAGACGGTAGAATTCAGTTGAAGATGGGTGATAAGGAGGTCGATCTGCGGGTTTCGTCGGTGCCTTCCAATCACGGTGAATCTATCGTGATGCGTATTTTGGATAAAACCGCGCTGTTACTCGGGCTGCCGGAACTGGGGTTTTTCTCGGATGACCAACAGGTTTTCGAGAAGTTACTTGGTCTGCCTGACGGGATTTTATTGGTCACGGGGCCAACTGGTTCGGGCAAAACCACTACGCTGTACGCCTGCCTCAACGTCATTAATAAGCCGGACAAAAAAATCATCACGGTCGAGGACCCAGTCGAGTACGAGCTTCCCGGGATCAATCAAGTGATGGTCAAGGCGGACATCGGGATGACTTTCGCTGCGGCCCTCCGCGCGATGCTCCGGCAAGCGCCGAACATCATCATGATCGGGGAAATCCGCGATGCGGAAACCGCGAATATCGCGATCAACGCCTCGCTGACGGGACACTTGGTGTTTTCGACTCTCCACACCAATGACGCGCCATCGGCGGTGGCTCGACTCGCAGATATCGGGGTGAAACCATTTTTGATCGCTTCGGCGGTCCGTGCGGTTCTCGCGCAACGGTTGGTGCGTAAACTCTGCCCGCTGTGCAAAGCGCCTGCCGAACTCAATGATAAAGAAATGCGAGCGCTCTCGCTTGACTCTTCACGGATGACGGAAGCGACGATCTTTGGGCCGATAGGCTGTGAAAAATGCCGCGGCAATGGCTTCAAGGGCCGGATGGGAATTTTTGAAACCTTCCTCATCGACGACGAGGTTCGCGGTATGATTAACACTGGTCTAACAACGACCACGCTTCGCCGCAGAGCCCGAGAACTCGGCATGCGGACACTTCGGGAAGATGGCATCCGCAAGGTGCTTTCAGGCCTAACTTCTGGTAACGAGGTGGTGCATGCCACGATGTCCGATCTCGACTAACGACCGCCCCTTTTGACCTTTTTCGAAAACCCTTTCGCTTCCCAGTCCCATGGACAACCAACAGATTATTGAGCTTTTCCAATCGCGCGGTCTCATCGACGCGGCCCTCTCCCAAGAACTTCTCACGGAGGTCGCTCACAGTGGTAAGGAGATCGCTGAAGTTTTGGCGGATTTTCAAATCATCCAGCACCGCGATGATATTTGGCCGGTGGTTGCATCTGAGTTGCACACCACCATGATTAACCTGCGCGATTGGACCCCACCTGCGGCCTTGTTAGCGCTGGTTCCAGCGGGTACTGCGCGGCTGCACGGTGCTTTACCGGTTAATTTTGATGAAACCGGTCTCTACGTAGTGCTTGTCGATCCTCTTAACCCCCAGACTTTAGAAGATCTACGCTTTGCTCTCGGTCGTGAGATTAACATCGTCGTCGCTCCCGATTATCTCGTCGAAGCCAAAATCAATGAATGCTACGGCGGCGAGGGTAAGGCGATGGAAGACATTCTTAGTCAACTTGAAGTCGCCAGCGACAGCATTCATGCGACAAATTTTGAGTCTGAGGCTAACTCAGCACCGATCATCCGTTACGTCGATTTAGTCCTCTATCAGGCGATCAAGGAAAAGGCTTCAGACATCCATTTCGAACCCTTCGAGAAGGATTTCAAAATTCGTTATCGGGTAGATGGTGCGCTTTATGAAATGGCTCCACCGCCGATCCATCTTGCGGGTCCGATCATTTCGCGGGTCAAGGTCATGTCGAACATGAATATCGCGGAACGACGAGTCCCTCAAGACGGCCGCATCGTCAAACAGTTCGGGGATAAGCATGTTGATATGCGGGTTTCATCCCTTCCAACTCATCACGGTGAATCGATCGTGCTGCGGGTGCTGGACCGCTCATCGGTCAATCTGTCACTCGAGAATTTGGGGCTTACCGACCATATCTACAATTATATCACCGAGACGATTGAAAAACCCAATGGTATTTTCATCGTTACCGGTCCAACCGGTGCTGGTAAGACCACCACCCTTTACGCCGCGCTTCGACGGATTAATACCATTGATGCAAAACTTCT
Organism: Akkermansiaceae bacterium; assembly: GCA_043782285.1. GTDB lineage: Bacteria > Verrucomicrobiota > Verrucomicrobiia > Verrucomicrobiales > Akkermansiaceae > Luteolibacter. Next base: position 3,044 of record JAYWAR010000400.1, read on the forward strand.
AACTGCGGAAGATCCGGTGGAATATGACATTGATGGGATTATTCAGATTCCGATCAACGAGGCGATTGGTTTAGATTTCCCGAGAGTTCTGCGGGCCTTCTTACGGCAAGATCCAGACCGGATCATGATTGGGGAAATGCGCGATAAGGAGACTGCGACCATCGGGATTCAGGCGGCTTTGACCGGGCACTTGGTGCTTTCAACACTGCACACGAACGATGCTCCAGGTGCGGTGACGCGTTTGGTAGATATGGGTTGTGAGCCGTTCTTGGTCTCCGCTTCGTTGGAAGGAATTCTTGCTCAGCGGCTGGTCCGGACGATTTGTAAAGATTGTAAGATGCCCTACGAGCCTAACGAATCGATTCTGAGTCAACTCGGAGTTTCGGCACACGAGCTGGGAGATAAACAATTTTTCACGGGTGGAGGTTGTGAGGTTTGTGGCCAGTCTGGTTACCGGGGTCGGCGTGGTCTATATGAATTGCTCAACGTGACAGATCCGATTCGCGAGTTGATTACGGCGCGTGCGCCGTCGGTGGTGCTTAAGCAAAAAGCGGTGGAACTGGGTATGAATACGCTCCGCGAAGATGGGTTACGTAACATTTACCTCGGTACCACTACCATCGAAGAAGTGCTGAAATACACCTAAACTTGTTACTTTTCGCGGCTGATCCAAATTAAAATCTTGTCGATTTAGTCACTTCCCTTCTTTACAGAGTTCGCCGAAACCTTCAAAAAACCTTCATTTCCTATGGCCAATTTTCAATATTCCGCACTTGATGCAAAAGGTGAACAGACCACAGGGGTTGTTGCCGCAGCTACCGAAGCTGAGGCGATTCAACAACTCCGCGCAAATGGTCTCTATCCAACTAAAATCAATGCTGCCGAAGCTGTAAAAGGCAAGGGCGCGTCTGCTAAGGCTAAGGGGCCGAGTCAGCCGAAGTCTGCGGCCAAGGGGCCTGTTGGTGGGCGGATTAAGCCGAAGAGTTTAATGATTTTCACTCGGCAGTTGGCAACCCTGATCGATTCGGGTTTGCCCTTGCTCCGCAGCCTTACGGTCCTCGAAAAACAAGAACCAAACCCGGTTCTCAAGGCCACCATTAGTGCCTTGGCTGAAAATGTCCAAGGTGGCTCGACTTTCTCGGAGTCGCTCGCTCAACACCCAAAAATTTTCAATAAACTCTACGTTAACATGGTCAAGGCTGGCGAGCTCGGTGGTGTGCTTGAAATTGTTCTCAATCGACTCGCGGAATATCAAGAGAAAGCTCAGAAGCTGAAGAATAAAATTGTTTCGGCGATGGTTTACCCGGTGATCGTGATGTTCATCGCGGTGGCGATCTTGGTTTTCCTGATGGTTTTCATTGTGCCGAAGTTCCGTGAAATGTTTGCCAGCGGCGACACCGAGTTGCCGATGATTTCGCAAATCGTTTTCGGGATGTCAGGATTTTTCCTCGATCGACCACTGTTCTTGCCAAACGTTGTTTATATTTTCATCTGCTTCGGAGTTGGCATTTTCCTCTTCAATTTGTGGAGTCTGACTTCTGGTGGGCGCGTGGTGGTGGATAAAATGAAGTTGAAAATACCGATTCTCGGGGATATCCAACGGAAAAGTGCAGTGTCACGTTTCTCTCGTACCCTAGGCACCTTGGTGACCTCAGGGGTACCCATTCTTCAAGCGCTTAATATCACTCGGGATACGGCGGGTAACGTAGTCATCTCGCGCGCGATCGAGAAAGTCCATGAAGCTGTCAAGGAGGGCGAAACCATCGTCACTCCACTTCAAGCGTCCGGGGTGTTTCCAAATATGGTGATTTCGATGGTCGATGTCGGCGAAGAAACCGGCCAGCTGCCAGAAATGTTACTTAAAGTCGCGGACGTTTACGACGATGAAGTCGATACAGCGGTTACCGCACTGACCTCGATTCTCGAGCCAATTATGATCGTGATTCTGGCTCTTGTCGTTGGCTCAGTTGTATGTGCATTGTTCCTACCGTTGATTAAGATGATCTCGACGATGAGTAACCAATAAGTCTCCCAGTTTGTCGTAACCGTTTGTAAACCCTAGAACCATGAAACTTAGTCAACCTCGTAGCGCCAAGTCAGCCTTCACGCTTATTGAGTTGATGACGGTCATCGTCATCATCGTGATCCTTGCCAGCCTAGTGATCGGTGGCATGGGATTTGTGATGGAACGGCAAGCGAAGGAAAAGGCCAAGGTCCAGATCGCGCTGTTGTCGAAGGCATTAGAGGATTACAAAATGGATATGGGTAAGTATCCTGGCTCCTCAAGTGATTCGCCTGCAAGTGGTTTGATTACAACTGAACTCTATGACCGGCTTTTTTATCAAGGTTGGGAGTTTGGTGAGAATCCGAACAGGGCTGATGATCCAGCGGATCCCAAAGCGACGAAAATCTACTTAGGAGCTCTTGATCCGATGTCGAGTAAGCAGGGGTGGATTACTTCTTCGAAGACAGGCACCCCGGTGGGAAAATTGAAAATCTCAGATCCTTGGGGCAACGAATATCACTATCGGAAAGGTGCAAATGCGGCAAATCCGGATTTTGATCTGTGGTCCAGTGGTAAAGATGGCAAAACTAAAACCGGGGTGACTGCGACGGATCTCAATAGCGCAGAGATGAAAGACGATATTAGGAATTTTTGAGTCGTTTGAGTCGTTTGAGTCGCTGACTCGTTACCGCTGCGAGATACGAGTCAGAACTTTTTAGCCTGAAAGAGTTGTGCATGTGCCTGGGGGGTAGAGACGATTTTTCGGGTGTTGGTCTTCGGAAAGTCGAAAGAAGTATTTTCATTTTGATCTATTGCGCTGATGTCGGACTGGATTTTGATTTCAAAAATTTACGATACAGCAATCGGAATTTTTGGTGAATCAAGGGCTTCCAGACTCATCCGGGGCTTGATTTTTTTAGGTTTAAATCTGCAGCCTCAGAATTTTAAAGAGAAGCCGCAATGAGCGCGAAGGGGAGGAAGAGGTTCAGAGTCTTTTTGTCCTTCGCGTGCTTTTGTTAAAATCTGCCTCGGCTGTGCAAATTTTTTCCATTTATTCAAAGTGACAGGTAAATGATTGTTAGATTATCGGCCTAGAACTTCTTTTTACCATCGTGGTGGATTTGCATCACGATGGCCACCAAGTAGATGATGGGGTAGACTCGCTTGAGAGTGTGGTTTTGCTGGATATTGACCTCTTCGTCGAGGAGTGTGTCGGTGATGGAGCAGATCCGCAAAGAGCACTTACCAAAAAACCTTACAATCCCCCTTGAGCCGGTAGTGCGGAATTTTCTCGGCTCGAGCATTTCGGTTGGCCCTGTTTTGGCTTCAGCCGTCATCTTGCTCCCCGAATTTTCTCTACGTTTCAAAAGCATTTCGATTCCATCATTCCTGAATCACTTGATTCAATCATGGATGCTGTTTGGAGGGAGTCCCATCAGATTCTCGATCGCAGAGGTATCCATTGCTCCTTCAATTAAGAGTTTGCGAGATCGACTCGAACTCGGGAGATTCACGCAATTGGCGTTCCCAAATGAAACGGCGGAAGAGAACCTTGACTGCGGCAGTTAGGGGGACTGCCAGTAAGGCACCAACGAAGCCACCGAGAACCAAGGACCAAAAAAGCATGGAAAAAATCACAGTGAGTGGATGTAGCCCGACAGAATCGCCGACAATTTTGGGTGCCGTCACCAGGGAATTGATCTGTTGAACGATCACGAAGATACCCAAGACGCATCCGACATAAGCCCATGGACTCATTTCAAACGGTGCGCTACTTTGTGCGTGGAGGTAAGCGATTAAGCAGGCTGGTATCAGGCAGAGAATATTTCCGATGTAGGGAACCACGCCGAGAATTGCCATGAAAACTCCGATTAAGAATCCATAAGGCAGCCCAAAGATAGTCAACGAGATACCGACTAAAATACCGTCGATCGCGGCGACAATCACTTGGCCGCGGAAGAAGGAGATTAAATAGCCGTTAATTTCTTGAAGAGTGTCGACCAGTGAGGTTTTGAATTGCGAGGCTTTAAGCGGCACATAATCATGCCAATGCGTCCGAATTGAGGCAGAATCCTTGAGGAAGAAAAATAAGTAAACTGGGACCATAATCATCCCGAGCACGAGGCCGAGAAAGGCTAATAACTTGCTAGATCCGGCGGTGAGCCAGGTCCGTCCGGTTTTTAAAATCACGTCCAAATTTTCCATGAACATCCGACCACCGCGGGTGCGAGCGAAGTCGTTTAGTGATGCGTCGGTTTTTTTGTCAGTTACTATCGGTTTATCCTGTGGATCCGTTTCTGTTAAAATCCAGCCGATAATGCCGTTATGATTGCGGTCGCGGAGGTCGCGAAGCGAGTGGGCGAGGGCGGGTGCAAGATGGTCCGAAGCTTGCTGAGGTGCGGTTTTTTCAGGCGTTGTCGAGCCGGCTTGGGGAGTGGTTTGCGTAGATTTTGTAGGGATGAGAATTAACTGCTGTAAGACACCACGACTGCGGTGAATACCGGGTAGCACAGCGGCAATCAGAAGTGTAAATCCGAGGAGAATTGAAAGAAAAAGAGTGATCACCGCCATCAGGCGGCTTAGCCCGCGCCCTTCGAGAAGTCTCACTACCGGGTCGAGCACATAAGCGATGATCCCCGCTACGATCAGAGGAATCAGCACGGGTTGGAGAAACCCAAAAATGTATCCGACCAACCAAATTAAACCGACGAGTAAGACCCCGAGGATCAGAATTGCAACCCCGGTGGCGGCATTCCAAAGAGTGGTTTGTTGAAAGCGGGTGGGAGATCGCATCATGGAAAATTCTCAGGCTGTTTTATGACGACTGCTGAGAGACTTACCAATTATAAAACGTCCTGATTTTTAGACTGGGCTAACGCTTGTTTGGCGATTTTATCCAGCACTCCGTTGACGAAGCGCTTGGAGTCGGTGGTACCGAAGCGCTTGGCGAGTTCGATGGCTTCATTGATCGCAACTTTGGGTGGAGTTTCCGCATGAAGAATTTCGTAAGTTCCGAGTCTTAAAATTGCACGATCGACTGGGTCGATTCGTTCTGGAGCGAAGTTTTCGACAACGGTGGCCAGGGTTTCATCAATTCGTTGTTTGTGGGTGAGAATCAAATCTACCAACTCATCTGCTTGTTGGCGTAACAGTTGAATCTCGGCCTTGGAGTCGCGTAGCCGGGTAAGATCGCCTTGTTCGGGAAATTTTTCAGGTTCTTCTACCATCCGCATCCGCTCGGAAATCCGTTGTAAGCGGCGAATGGAAGCGGCGACCGCTTCCATTTGTCCACGCAAGATTGGGAAATCCTCCATCCCTTCGAGAAAACGACGGCGTGCGGCGCTTAAATCACGGTCAACCTTGAAAAGAACCTCCAATGCATCCCCGAAATTTTCGGCGACCGAGGCGTCGTCGTCATCTTTCGGTAAACGTTCGAGCTTGGCAAACGCGGTGCTCCAACCGGATTCGAGCTCGGCGATGCGCTTGAGATCGATTTTGAGGCACTCTGCCTGAGGCCAAGCGGTCAGCAGAGTATTGGCTAACACCTGACGTTCGACAAATTCGACCAAACGGGTTTCTCGGCCATGGGCGAGATGATGAACCGTCCGGAAGATGGCTAACTGGAGGCTGCGGCGGTCGGATTCGGTGACAAAGTCCCAGAAGGGACCTCGCAGCGCGGCCGGGTCGGCACCACCTTCTAAATCCGCACAGTAAAGAAACTGAACGACCGCCTCGCGGATGTGGCGGCGACTAAGCATTGCGATGCTTTTGATGGCTGGAGTTGCGAGGCATGGATCGGTCGAGTTCTTGGAAAATATCTATCATCGAGGCGGCAGCCCGTGCGGCTTCTTTACCACGGTTCAACTGTGCACCAATGCAGCGTGCGTAGGCTTGCTTTTCGTCGTCGACCAGTAAAACTTCATGTATGATTGGACATAGCGATTGAATTGCCAACTTCTGTAGCGCTTCGGTTACGGAATTGGCGACTAGATCGGCATGTTGAGTTGAGCCGCGAATGATTAAGCCGAGAGCGATGACGCAGACCGGAGGATCGCGCTCGAGAATGGACGCCACCACGATCGGAATTTCAAAAGCACCCGGTACTCGGATTATATCGACGCGGCCTTGGGGTAGCAGCTCGCCAAGTTCGGCAACGGTATTTTCAACCAGTGCATCTGTGAATGGTGGGTTATATTTCGAGGCGACGATGCAGACGCGGACTTTGGGTCCGATGATACGGGGTTTCGGCGGCAAGGCTGACGACATAGACGGGGTATGGCGGGGGCTGGCGAAAAAGTCAACCGACAGCCATTGAGTTTCATTACTGCGACGAATTTCGCTTGGCGGACGCGACGGAGGCGCGAAGATTGGTGAATGCATTCTTTTCACGAGGCGTTGGAGCTTCTTTTGGAAAATTCGCCTTTGATGGCGGTGACGCAGTGCCGTTTGGAGGCGGCAAGTGGTCGGGTTTTGCGTGAAAACTTGATCGCAGATCGGCCATTTCCTGCGTCGGATCGTGTGATGATGGATGGCTACGCGCTGAGATCTGAGGATTGGCAAGCGGGGCATCGTTGCTTCGAGGTAACCGGAGCTGCGGCGGCGGGGCGGCCAGCGCTGGCTCTTCAACAGACCTGCGGAACTTGTGTTGAGGTGATGACTGGTGCGCCTTGCCCGCTAGGCGCGGACTGCATCGTACC
>JAYWAR010000401.1:0-3518 GCA_043782285.1 Akkermansiaceae bacterium
ACCTCTACTCGCGCCGGATCGTCGGCGGGTCGTTGGCAAATCACATGCGCGCCCAACTTGTTACCGACGCCCTCAAGCAAGCTCTCGACTCGCGCACCATCGCCGTGGGGCTAATATTTCACAGCGACCGCGGCAGCCAATACGGCAGCGGGGCGTACCGGCAACTCCTCGCTCAAGCCGGAATGAGGCAAAGCATGTCAGCGCGGGCCATCCCTACCACAACGCTTGGACGGAATCCTTCATGGGCACCCTGAAAACCGAAATGCTGGGGGACGGCTGCTTCATCAACGACACCGACGCTCGGACCGAAATCTTTGATTACATCGAGTCCTACTACAACACTCAAAGAAAACACTAAGCTCTCGGATACCAAACCCCGGCCCAATTCGAGGTCAAAAAGCTCTCCTTAACTAAACTGAAAAACGGTCCCAAAATCGGTTGCACCTCAGTGTCATAAACTATGAGGGTGGAGCTGGCCTTTGTCAGCTCCGCACAGGAAATCTTGCTTGCTTTGGCGTCTGAGGGTAGTGATTTCGTCTTCAATGCCACGGGCGCTGGGTCGGACAAGGTCGATGAAGCGCATCTAGCCGCTGCGTAGGTCGAGTTTGTAAATTCCATTGACAGGACTGTAGGCACCTTTTTAATTGCGGGGATCGTGGGTGACATGGGCGATGTGATGACCGTCGCACGCCCAGATTTCCATTTGAACAAGCTCGCTGAAGTTGGCGAAGCGATCATCATGGGCAAGTAGCAGGGAGGGTTGTTGTCGCTGAAGTTTATAATCGTGGGGGATGAATATATCGAGACGGGCTGACTGGCGAGGCCCTCGAAATAGTTGGAACGAGTGATGCCGGGGATGCCGTGGATTTGGATAAAATCGCGGTCGGTTTTATTATTTTCTAACATGTAAAGGATCGCTATAGCGACAGGTGAGATACCATCAAGGACGGCACTGGCACGGGTGATCCAAGAAGCCTGAAGTGTTTGGACAAGCAGTGCGAAAAATACATCTTTGAGCAATAGAGGGGTGGTGGAGTTCGGTGGGCTTGTGGTAGTAGCTTCAATAAGTTCGAACATACGGAAAGGTAAGTGTAACTCATTGCTAAGTATATAATAATATGTATTATCTAAATATTTTGAGATATAAAATTCCCGTCGTAAAGTCTCTGAATATGGTGTAGAGGCTTGTCCTTAAGCAAGCCGTGACCTGTGGAGAATATGCTGTTGATTGGGTATCTCCAAAGTCTGTGAAGGTTGTGCTAAGGAGCTTTATGCAATGTCCCCGAAGTAGTGGCATTCAAAATAATGTTAGATAATCAAGCCGTCTGAGGGTCGGTGAGCCGGGGAGCAACATACGAGCGGCATAGCAGTAGAAGTGTCAACAAGCCCATGATCCCATTCTCGGCTGGGGTCATGCGAACTTAGGAGCAGGATAGAAATCGCGACTAGCCAGAGTCCAAATGTGCAGAGAATAGGCCCTGAATCACGGCGAAAGCATGGAACGTTAGACTACAGGGTTCGCTATGGCTTGCTGAGAACTGCGATGGAATCATCCCAGATCATAAGTTGTACCAAGAAAATCCCAGTGATTCCACATTCGCGAAACCCGCGATCGATCGCCTGATAGACAAACAAAACCTCGAAGTGAAACACGTGTGAGACGACCGAAGACTTACTAGTAAAATTAATAGTTAAATGCTATATTGTTAGAAAATTAGTGGCGGCTTTTCTCGCGTGCCGTGGCCTAGTTGTCTAACTAAATCACCGATGAAGAAGGCTTCTACGCCAGACTCAAGCGAGAGCCGGTACCGAAGCCTAGATTGGAATTTTCAAGAATGTTTTCTTCGGTCGCTCGTTGTTAGATAAGGGTTTTAAGTATCGGGAACTTGCGATGGTTGGGCGGCGCTCGCGCATGACTTATGGATTGTGGCGCGCATGGTCGATGTGAAAAAAAGTGCAAAGAGGAACATGAATCGGCCACTTGTCTGCGGCAAACCGGGCCGCCTGATAGAGATCACCCGTTGAGCAGGGAATCTGGACTGTAACTCGGCAGATCCGGCTAACCTAAGACCAAACCGCAGGAAAACGGAGATCCGGTGGGTTGGATTTGAGGTAATCCTATTTAGTAAAATTTCTAGACGTGGCTGCGAATGGGTCTTATTCGGCAGGCATGATTTCGAAACGAAGCAAGATCGATCATAAGCATGAGCCATCCAAGATCGTCGGGATGTACCGTGCTTACAAGACGGGTTGAAAGAAGGAGCGCCTCTTGGCCATCAAACTCCTGCTAGATGGGGTGCTGCAGATTGCTGAAGTGGCGCATTTGGTCGGTCGCCATCGCAACAGCATCAATGATTGGATTAAACTTTTCCGAAACGGTGGAATGTCAGCGCTGATGACGCGGTGAGTGGGTTCGGGAACAAAGGTCAAGATAACTGCTGAGGCCAAATCCGAGCTAACGGCCAAGCTCAAGTCGGAGGATTTCCGCACTACCGACTAAGCTGAAGCGTGACTCAAGGAGACGCACCAGATCGAATTCGGAACCAACTCCATCTACTGTCAGCTAGGTAAGCTTGGAGGGTGGTTCAGGGTCGCCTGCCCAAATCACTTGAAGAGAGTAACGGTGTCCAACATTGGGATCATGAGCGTGCGTAGATTTTAGCGAGATGCGCGAGGCAGTGCGCCCAGGAGTGCGTCGAGTCCAAATGATTTTTCAATCAGCGGATGAACTTCACGGTGCGCTGGGTGAGCTGCTGGGTGCCTTGCTGAAGAACGGTTAGACCGCTGCGACCCTTGCCTTTGGAACACTCGTCGCGCTTGTCGAGGGTTTTGGTTTTGCGCTGGATTTCAGCTTCGTTGCGGATGCCGGTCTGCCGAAAAATTTGCTCTTTCATGAGGGTCATCAAGTTGTGGGTTAGGCATAACAGCCGCGCCTGACAGGTTTTGGCATTGGGGGTGCTGGCCCATGACTTGGTTTCGCCGAGTTTGTTTTTGAACTCATTGAAAACTTTTTCCACATCCCAGCGTGACCTGTAGAGCAGGGCGACGAGGCTGGGCGGCACACTGACGGGAAGGTTGATTAGATAGATGTAAACGGTGCCGCTCTCTGGATCCTGATAGGTGACGCGCTGCAAGGTGACGCCCACGCGGGCGCCGATGAGTTCGTCGGCAATGACCCCACGGTTCATCGGCGCGGCGCGGTCGAATGGATGGACTCCGAGGACTTGGAGCTTCATGCTTTCCTTTTCGCGAATTAGAAAATAGATGGAGTTTTCTTTCCACTGATACCATTGGCGGAAGTCGATGCCTGCGCGGTCCCAAATGTAGAGAACCTTGCCGCAGGGCTTGGATGTCTTGGCGTTTGAGGGTGCGCATGTCGTGTTCCTTGTTGCGCTCGACTTGGTCGCTGACGGTTAGATAAGTCATGCTGTGGCTACGCAGGTCGAGCGTGTAGAGGTGGCCGGTGGCGTATTTGGTGGCGGTGAAGGCGGCGACTCTGCCGACGGGTTTGGCGGCTG
>JAYWAR010000402.1:0-3515 GCA_043782285.1 Akkermansiaceae bacterium
TTACGGGGCCTCGGACATCCGGTAGAAACGAGTCGGCGGTAGTGGCCCGGGATCTAAGATGCCGAGGATGCCATTTGCTGGGCAAACGGTGCTGCTTCCGAAGTTCGTCCATGCCAGTAAATTCGTGGAGATTTGAAATTGGTAGATGCGCCCCGGGATGCCCATTGCGATGACGCGATTCCCAATCCCTTCCGTGGTGATGCCCAAGATGTTTACCGTTTGACCCGTTGCGGTGGTGGAGACGGAGATCGAAACCGTGCCGGTTACGCTATTGAAGCCGTCATTGAGAGTGTAGGAGAAGCTGTCTACCCCGGTGAAAGTCGCGGTGGGCTGGTAGATGATCCAGCCATCCGAGCTGCTAAGCGTGCCGCCACCCGCTGTCGCAGTGCTTTGGACGGCAGTGATGGTGAGCGGACCTTCGCCACCTGTGGCTGATGCGATTAATGCCGTGCGGAGAATTTTGCCGGAAATTCCTTTGGCTAAGTTCAAGCTCGCAGGTCCGGGAACGATGGCGGGATCATCATTTTGGATGGTGGCGGTGCCGTTCAAAGTAGTACCTGCACCGCTAAAACTGACGTTTCTGCCGCTGGCCGCTAAGCTGGAGAGCTGGGCGATGAGGGTTTCATCCGGCTCGGTGAGGTGGTCGCCAATGACGCTGACGGAGAAGGAACTGGAGCTTCCGCCGCTGCTGATGCTGATCGGAGTCGAGGCCACGGCAGTGTAGTCTGTGCCTGCGGTCGCGGTTCCAGTGCCGAGGGTTGCTCCACTGAAGGAAACGGTGGTATCAACTGGGGCACTCAAATTGATGGTATAGCTAAAACTAGAAGTACCGGTATCCCCCTCGTTGGCGGTAGGTCCTGAGAACGTGATGACAGAAGCATCATCATTGGTGATTGTTTCCGAGGCGGTGGCCGTGCCGAGGGTGCCGTTGCTCGGGCTGGTTAGAGTAACAGTGAAAGCCTCATCGAGCTCGACGAGGTTGTCCTTGCTGACATTGATCGTAAGTATGGCACTGCTCTGGCCGCTGGGGATGTTGAGATTTCCGCTAGGAAGTGTGCCGCCGAAGTCTGCGGCGGTGACGGCTGCGCCCGAAACTGCGTAGTTTACGGTGGCTGCGGTGGTGGTCGGCCCAGTGCGTGAAACCGTGAAGGTGAAGGCGGTGTTTCCTGAACCCGTGCCTTCCGCCATGCTTGCTACATCCGCGACGATCGAAATCGCGCTGGTATCGATGGCATAGTTGTTGGAATTCGTGGTTCCGCTACCTGCATTTCCAGCGGTATCCATAACACCTGTGTTATTGAGGGTGATGGCATTTGTCGCGGCGATGATCGCTGCGGTGGGTGTGAATGTTGCCGTCCAAGTGACACCGCCATTGCTGGAGGTAACCGCCGTGAGTGTCCCGTTAGCGAGGGTGAGGTCTGCATTGGTAAAGCCAGTAACCGCTTCGCTAAAGGTGATGGTTACGAGTGAGGTTTGACCTAAACCGAGGCTCGAGCTTGCCACGACGATGACGGCAGTCGGGCGGATGCCGTCGATGACTAGGGCTTTGTTTGCTCCGAGAGAATTGGTAGCGCCTGGTGCGGGCAATGTCAGTGTCGCTGGGTTACCTGCGGAATCTTTGATCGTGCCAGCGTTGAGGGCGAGAGCCGTGGTGCTTTGGTAATCCAGATCTGACGAGACATCGCCTGCTTGGACGGTATAGGTAAATGTTAGTGCGCTGGTTCCGCTGCCGCTGGCATAGTTCACAACGCGGTCGGTGGCTCCGGTTTCCACGGTCAGCTGGGGGCTGCCGATCACCGTGACAGCTTCGCTGAAATTGACCTGAATGCTGACGAGATCACCGATTTTGTAAGTGCCATTGGTCGTGCTGGAATTGACTGAAGCGGCAGTGGGGACCACGCCGTCGATGACGAGAGCTTTATTTGAGCCTAGAGAATTTGTGGCACCGGGAGCCGGCAGTGTCAGCGTGGCGCTGTTGGTCGCAATGTCTTTGATCGTTCCGCCATTTAATGCCAAGGCCGTGGTGCTTTGGTAATCCAGATCTGACGAGACATCGCCTGCTTGGACGGTATAGGTAAATGTTAGTGTGCTGGTACCGCTGCCGCTGGCATAGTTGACGACTCGGTCAGTCGCACCTGTTTCTAGGGTGAGCTGTGGTGTGCCAGTGACGGTTACGGCTGCACTAAAATTGACCTGAATACTGGCCACATCACCCACTTTATAAGATCCATTCAGGGTGGATGAATTGACGGAGGCAACGCCAGGTGGCGGTGTGCCATTCACCAAGACACGGTCCACAATGATGCGTTCTCCGCTGCTGTTGCTTTGGCAGCGGACTCGTAGAACCAAGCTCGAAGCGGTTGGCAAATTAAAGATAAAGTCCCGAATAGTTGAGTCTAGCTGAGTGCCATCGCCGATCCCATCGTTGTTGGTATCGAGTGCCAGTGGCGAATTGATCGCAGCGGTGCTGCGGAAATCTCCGACAGGGGTGTAGGCTCCACCGTCAGCACTCGCTTCGACGATGATGTAATCGTTGGTATCGAAAACACTCGCCGATGTCACCCCAAGTCCAATCGTTGCCTTGGTGTTGGAGTAGCTTGCCGTATTTAGATGAAAACGCACCGCCTTGATCGGGCTGGTTGAGTCGAGCAAGGTATCTTCGGCGATAATCGCGCTGGTGCCATCCAAGCTGGTAAGTCCAGTGGGTGTTCCGCGGTCAAATAGAGCGGTGCCATTGGTGAAGCGACCGTCCAGTGCATAGCGGATTCCACGGCCGTCCGTCTCGAAGCTCTCGGTGAAGGGCAGTGCTTGAGTGTTGATATTATCGACGACGTCCACGGAACGGATCGGTGAGTTGCTCGGGTTGGTCCCGTCATTCACATTGAATCTGATTTGCCGGGTAGCAGTGGTCGGGGTGGTGGCGTTATTATTTTTGTAAGTCACGCTTTGTAAAACCGCTTGGTAAGTGGCAAGCGATGCGCTGCGAGTGATCGTTAGAGTTCCGGTCGCAGCAGTATAGACGATGTCACTGGCGAGGATCGCGCCGCTAGGAGTGGCTGCGAGCAGGTCCTCGGCACTCACCAGATTTTGAGAAATTACGACGCTGGCAGAAGCTAAGTTAGAGCTATCTGCATCAGTTACGCTGAGGCCGGGTGCAATGGCTGTGGCAACGGCACCTTCAGTGAAAACGAGAGCGGTGCCGGGAACGCCAGTGATTGCTGGTGCCGCAGTTGCCGAAGATTCTCCAAAAATGCGGAGGTGATCCATGCAGATATACTCACTGGTCGCATTACTATGCATCACCACCCGAACTTGCACGGCATTGCCCGTTGGAATAGGCAGATCAAAATTACGAAATGCTGCCGTCAGGAGATTGGTTGTGGCTGGATCTGCCAGGCCATTTCCATCCGAGTCCAAGCCTAAAGGACTGTTGATGCTGACCGATTGGTCTTGTGTTGGAGAAAATTGGATCAGCCGATTGAATGGACCGCCATCGACGCTCGCTTCTACCCTTA
>JAYWAR010000403.1:0-25809 GCA_043782285.1 Akkermansiaceae bacterium
CCAGATCTGATCGAAGAGCGCGAGCCAGGTGGAGGTCATCGGCTGTTCGTCGAATTTATTGACGAAGTTGGAAACGGCGTTGCCTTTTTCATAACCGAGATCGACAGCGGTGAAACCATGGAGCGGCATGTAAACGCTTTCGTTTTCCGCATCCGTGGTGCAGGCGAACTGCTGCATCGGTGCTCGACTCTTGTTCGAGCGGAAGGTGGCTTTTTTCCGAATCCACTCAGCGCATTCTTTGGCCACGGCCTTCTGAGTCAGCTCGTTTCGCAGGCGGACTTCGAACTCGCTGCCGTAGAGGCTGCGCTCGCGCTCCATTTTCGGGATGTGAAATTCGCGGTGTTCCTTGCGGAGTTTGTCGGAAACGTCGTTCGGGACAAAGGTCGGTGAGGTGAAGATGAATTCGAGCGAGTCGATCTGGGTGAGCTCCTTCTTGAGCGCCTCGAAGGCGTAGATCGAGAAGCACGATGCCGCGATCTTGAGTTTGGTACCGGGCGTGATCGTGCGTTTCAGGTCGTCGCCAAGCAGGCGGGTCATGTTGTCGAAAAGAGTCAAATCCGGTAGCTTTCCGCAATAGCTTATAAAGACATTTTTCATCAATCAAGCCAGGAAGTAAATTGATTAAAACCCACTAAATTATAGGAAAAATTTGGTTAATTTTAATCTAAAAAGTCTATTTTATAAACTCACTCAACTCCAGAATTCCGCCATTCTGAACATTCCCTACTCTAACGAGGTGATTGATTATGAGGATATTCCACGTCTGCTGGCGACCATCGGCAAAGACCGGCGCTGGCTCGCCAAACAGTTGAAGTTAAGCGAGAACACGATCCGCCAATATCTTGGCCCGAAGGGTAAACGCACGGTTGAGCTGATGGAGGAGATCGACCGCACGATCACGCTGGAGGCGGCACGTCAGCGGGAAAACCAAGCAGACGCGCCACCGTGGAACGTGATTTTTAAAACCGAGGACGAATTTGACCGCGCCGATCGGGCGAGCCGGATCGTGAAGGCGGAGAGCCTGAAAGACTTCTGCCGCCATGCGATTTTGGAGAAGGCAGACGAATTGCTGGCGAAGAAATCACGCTCGTCCTACCGAGATATCCAACCAATACCTTCTCCAAAAGTGGCGGAAGAGCCGTAGGCTGACGTTTTTCTGGAGGGCGAGAACCCAAAAGGTGAGTCGAATTGCTGCCAATTTTTTCAGTGAAATCAGTCAAAATCAACGCAATCCGTGGTAAATCACTGACTTAACACCTTTATCATTTTCCTTTCTCGGATGAATGATCGCTCCTTTTAAGAATTTGGGCGACAAGATGTCACCCTCCCGCCAGCCAACAGAATATCGGCGCTCCTTGCGCGCTTCAAATTTCAATGGAGAGCTGCGCGATTGATTGCTTAGCCATCCAATCCGAGGCGCTCGCGCTGCCACGTGAGTAGCAGCTCGGCAGGCTGGGCTTCTCCTGCGACGAGAGCTTCCAAAACCGCACGCGGTGCGATCAAGCTGCCTTCGATCTCTAAATCTGCTGCCGCCTGTTCACGAGTGCGGATCAATTGATCGACCCTGCGATCAAAATCGCGATCTCGCTTGCGGCGTTTGCCGCTTGCCCGCTCGGGCCAGTCGATCTCTGGCTGCGCTTCCGCGGTGGCGAGAGCGGCGAGAAAACGCTTGGCTCGCTCCGGCCGGAAATGGCTTGGCGGTGAAATCATTTTACTCGAATTCAAATCGAGACTCCACTCGAGAAGCTGGCGGTTGGGGGCGACCATGAAGGTAGGGCGATCCCAAGCTTTCGCCTCGCCATCACGCCACTCCCAGAGCGCTTTAAGACAGGCCAGACCGTAGGGTTCAAGGCTGCCAGAGCCTTGGACTCGCCAGCTTTCTTCCTTGGTGTCGTCGCGGTCGAGCACCCGCTGGCGGGCAGCAAGGCAGCTTTCTTCAAACCACTCGTAACGGCCTTTGGCGTTGAGCCCGGCGACGATCAAGTCGCTCATTTCCAAAAGATAATGCACATCGTTAAGTGCATACTCGATCATTTTGGGCGACAGCGGGCGTTTCCCCCAATCGGCCTTCTGGGAGGATTTCGAGAGCTCCACCCCGAAGTAGTGGTTGACCAAGTCGCCTAAGCCGAAGCGCCGAACTCCGAGCAATCTTGCGCCGATTTGGGTGTCGTAAACCACCGCGGGTAGAGCACCAAACTGGCGTTTAAACATCGTCATGTCGTAGTCGGCACCATGCATCCAAACGGTCGCCGTCGCCAAATAGTCACCCAAGGCTGATAAGTCTTCGATTGCCAGGGGATCGATGAGAACTTGCTGTTGGCGATCGGCAAACTGGATCAGGCACAACGATTCACGGTAGCGGTGCAGGCTATCGGCCTCGGTATCAATGGCGCAAATGGGCTGAGTCGAGCCTTGGCGGCTGGTCGCCAGATGGCTGGCCAGTTGTTCTGCACTGTCGATCATTTTTGAGCTCATTCGCCGGAAATTTAAAAAATAAACCTGCTCGGGTTGCCTGAAACTTTCGGGTTGCCGGGATCCCATACCGGAATCAACGGCCAATCGAACTTTTCAACATGAATCATGACTTCAAACTGAGACGAAGCGCTTGGGCTGACAAGCGCAAATTCCACGGCTCAGGAGCGACCAGACTGCGGTGAATCAAGTCACTTGAAATGCGGCAGCTTGCTCAAGGCTCAGCTCGATGAATTGCCAAGGTAAGCCGTGAACGTTGAGGTCCGCCATGAAGGTGTCAGGATCGTGTTGCTCGATGTTCCAGACTCCGGCTTTGCGCCAAGTGCCGGCCAAAATTTGTTTCGCGCCAATCATCGTTGGGACCCCGGTGGTGTAGGAGATCGCCTGAGAGCCGACTTCTGCGAAGCAAGCCTCGTGATCGCAGATGTTGTAGATGTAAATCGCCTTGGGCTTGCCGTCTTTGAGGCCAGTCATGACGTTGCCGATGCAGGTGCGGCCCGTGGTGGACTGACCGAGCTCACCCGGATCTGGCAACACCGCCTTGAGAAACTGCAAGGGCACGATTTCCACCCCTTGATAGAGCACCGGATCAATCCGCGTCATGCCGACGTTCTGAAGCACTTCGAGATGTTTCAAGTAATTCGGCGAAAATGACATCCAGAACTGGGCGCGGCGGATCGTCGGGAGATGTTTGACCAACGATTCCAATTCCTCGTGATACATCCGGTAAATTTCGTAAGTCCCAACTCCATCCGGACAGGTGAATGCTTGGTGCTGAGACATCGGAGGAGTCGCGACAAACTCGCCATTTTCAAAGTGGCGGCACTCGGCGGTGACTTCACGGATGTTGATTTCCGGGTTAAAATTGGTGGCAAACGCCTTACCGTGATTGCCGCCGTTGACGTCGATGATGTCGAGGGTGTGAATCTCGTCAAAGTGGTGTTTCAGCGCCCACGCCGTGTAAACATTGGTCACCCCCGGGTCGAAACCCGAGCCGAGCAAGGCGGTGAGTCCGGCACTTGTAAATTTTTTCTGATACGCCCATTGCCAGCAATACTCAAATTTTGCGAGCTCCAACGGTTCGTAATTCGCGGTATCCATGTAGTCACAAGCGGCGAGCAAGCAGGCATCCATCAAGTGAAGATCTTGGTAGGGAAGGGCGACGTTGATGAGTAGCTTCGCACCGGTTTTGCGGATCAGCGCGGCAGTTTCTTCGGCATTATCCGCATCGACCTTGGCGGTGGCGATGACTCGGCCGGTGCGCTTCTTGACCTCCGCAGCGATGGCATCGCACTTCGACAGCGTCCGCGAGGCGAGGGTGATCTCGCCGAAAACCTCGGCAAGCATGGCACATTTGTGAGCAACGACGCTGCCGACCCCGCCGGCTCCGATGATAAGGACTTTGTTCATAAGCTAAAAATTAGGCGCAAGGCTTGGGAGAATCCGGGCTCGCTGGCAAGAAATTGTTCCGAATGGTTGAATCTGTTCCCGGCTGAAACTGCCAGAACACTTCTTGCCACCGATTTATTTCCGACAAGTTTTGGTTCGCATGGCGTTTTCATCCCTGAAAGGCTGGTGCAAGCCAAAATATTACCAACTTCATGAATCTCACTCGCTCGCTCTCCGTTTCCCGCCGCCACTCTGGTTTCACTTTGCTTGAAATGGTCATCGTGCTTGGAATCATCGCGGTACTCCTTGGAGGCTCGATTGCGCTGATTGGTAAAGTTAAGGATGGAGCCAAGCTCCAGCGCGTCGGTGCAGACTTTAACGCGGTAAGCTCTGCTCTAATGACTTACAAAATAAATGCCGGCAGTTATCCGACGACTTCGCAAGGGCTTCAAGCCTTGGTCAGCAAGCCTTCGAGTACTCCGGTGCCTCGTCGCTGGACCTCGCTTTCCAAAGCCATTCCCAAAGATCCTTGGGACAAACCTTACGGCTACAAATTTCCAGGCAGAAAAGACGCCAGCGAATTTGAACTGATCAGCAGTGGTCCTGATGGCATCGACAACACTCCAGATGATCTCAGCAGCCAAGATGAATGACCGATCCAAGGGGTTTTCACTCATTGAAATCGTCGTCGTTTTGGCCATTATTGGTTTGTTTATGGGGGGGGCTTTGGGCCTGATGGCTTTTTCCTCGAATGAGCGGGCTTTGCGCAACACCTCCGGCGAGATCGAATTGCTGGCCAAGCGCGCTCGCACCATCGCGATCCTCCGCCAAACTCCCTACGCTCTTGAATTTCGTGAAGGCAGCATCCGCCTGCTGCCGCTGGCCGAGACTGGCAACCCTGATCTCAAAAAAACCAAGCTCAGCGCGGCACCCGGCGCTGAAGCGACCGTCCCTGACAAAAGCCGTCAACTCGACCTCGAAGGCGGAATGGCCGTTCTGGTCCGCCATTGGAACTCCGAAAAGTGGCTACCGGCCGTGAAACAAAACGTTCAAGTTTGGCGTTTCGACCCTGACGGCCTCTGCGAACCGATTTCCATCCGTCTGACGCTCGGCAAAAGCTGGGCTGAGGACACTTATCACCCTTTAAACGCTACCATTCGCGAGAGCCATCTCGAAGCCCAATGATCCTTTCCCTTCAGCCCAGCTACCGCCGCGGATTCCTTCTCCTCGAGATGGTTCTCGCGCTGGCAGTATTTGGCATCGCGGCCACCGGCTTTGCGGTCGCCCTGCACAAAATGGCGGCACTCGCGGGACTCGCTCAAAGCGAATTACGAATCACCCGAATCCTCGACAGCGCGCTCGACGAGACCCTGTCACTGCCAACCCTCAAAGTCGGCAAGAGCAATTCTTCAGTCGGGGAAACCGAGATCGAGCTCAACACCACGATTCAACTCCTCGAAGACCTGAAAAACGAGGAAGGCCAAGCCCTTCAGGGCATGTATCAGATCAAAATCGAGGCGAAATGGTACGCCGATGGCCAGTGGCAACAACGCAACGTCGAGACTTGGCGTTACGGCAGCATGTATCAATGATGATTACTCACTCTGTCAGCCCCCGCCGTCGTGGCTTTACTTTGCTGGAGCTGGTGATTGCTATGGGTTTACTCGCAATTTTGGTGGGTATGGTTTTCACCACCGCCCGGACTTCTTTGGCTTTGGGGAATACCATCGTCGAAACCCAAAATGAGGAAATGCTGCACCAAGCATTTTTTGAGCTTCTCCACCAGCGCTTCACCTCCCTTCCCGGCAATACTCGGTTCAATCTCACGGCCAAAGATTCTGGCTCGCGCTACCTTTCCGACCTCACTCTCCAGAACGTGCCACTGAGCTTCACTTGGGGCGGCCAAGCTCGCATCGCCAAAGCCGTGCGCCTCAGTACCGTCAATAAACGCAGCGGCTACCTCGACATTGTCCTCAAATACTACGAAAATGAGATCCTCAAAAATCCCTCTGACTCGACCAAGAGCGCAGCCACCGAAGAAAAACCCTTCGCTGAAATCGTCCTGCTCAGCGATGTGGCGTTCTTTGAGTGGCGGGTTCTCGACGGCCGCAACATGGAGTGGCAATTTGATTGGGACGCTCAAGGACGTTTGCCATTGCAAGTTGAATTGACCATGGCAATCGGTGCCAAAGGCCAGGAAACCCGCCAAGTGTTCTGGCTGCCTAACAAGCAAAATCCTGAAATCCTGATGCGTCAGATGCAGCAAGCTGGTGGCGGCGGCGCAGCTACCGATGGCCCCGCCCCTGTAATTGAGCTTCCGACGGTCAACATTCCCGGTGTCGTCACTCCACCCGCCCCCCAAAAATGAATCACCCCTCGTTCAATTCCCGGCCGCCTCGCGGCGCAGCACTGATGGCGGTGCTCTGGTTGATTGCCATTTTGGCGATGGCCTGCATGGCCACCTTGCGAGTCATTTCCTTCGACATGCAAATCGCCGCAGCTAAAATCCATGGCTCACGCGCCCGCCAGATGGCGGAAATGGGGATCGCCATTGCCTGCAATCCCGCGATCAAACCCTCCGATCCGTTACTCCATCACCTGGATCAAAGCACCAACGAAGGCTACCAAGTTCAAATGATTTCCGAAGGCGGTCGCCTTAATCTTAACGCAATTATCCTCCAAGGCGATAAAGCTCTGCTCCAATCGATATTCACCGGGTGGGGACTTAACGTGGATGCCGCCCAAAAAGTAATCGACGCCCTGGTCGACTGGGTTGACGCCGATGATGACGAACAACTTAACGGTGCCGAAAAAAAATTCTACCTGAAGGAAGGTCGGATCAATCAGCCTTTCAACCGCCCGTTTTACGATCTCAAGGAGGTCAGCTTGGTTCGCGGCATGGCTCAAATCGAGGCTGTCCGCCCAGATTGGCGAAATTGGTTCACCATCTGGAGTGGCGGTAAGCTCGACTTGAATGAAGCGTCGGCGGAGCTGATCGCGGCGGCCGCTGAGCTGCAGCCGGATCAAGCGAGCCGAATCCCCGAGGCAGTTTGTGGCAGCGACGGCATCCTCCACAGCGCCGATGATGTGCCGTTCCCGAATGTCGCAGCGGCATTGACTCTGTTGGGAATTGACAGCAAGTCTCGCCCCGATATTGCCAAACGTTTCACCATCAACGACAACACCACTAGGATCGAAAGTATCGGCACCGCAGAAGGTGCCAAACGCAAAATTACCGTGGTGGTCAAAAATCGCTCCGGCAAACCGGCACTTCTCGAACGCACTGAAGAAATTATCCCATGAGTAAAACTATCGAAAACGTGCTTCTGGTTCCCGGCGAATCCGGATGGGAAATCTGGACCGGTGAATCCGGGGCGCTTCTCACCCTTCACCTTGCTACGACCCACGAGCAGGCACAGGATCTCACCGAAATTCCGCCGGGAGACCTGATGTTACTTTTTCCGGTCAAAGCGGTGACCGCTCTGCCGCTGCGGGTGAGCAGCGAAGATGAATCGCTTTTCCCCGATCTCGCGGCGCTTCATGCCGAGCGCCTCGGCCTCCGCCCGGACCCAATGGCCGGCCAACTTACCGACTTTTTCGTGGTTGCCCGTGAGTCTGAAAATACCGCCTTGGTTTCCGTGCTGCTGCGGCCACCCACTGACGGCGACCTGCCGCCCCGTGGCCCTAAAAGCTTCGATATTTCGGCGCGTGCCTTCCCACTCACTGGCGAGGCGCTGGCGGTCTGGAAAGAATTTGGTCGCTGGGTTTTCGCGCTGTTTCACCAAGGAAATCTTGTTTATTGCCAAGCGACTTCGGTCATCGCCAGCCACCCCGACGAGGCCCTCGCCCGCGAAATCCGCTTGGCGCTGATCCAGCTCGCGCTTCAAGGCCTTGAAATCGAGCCCTCGCGAATTGTATTGTGGACCCATACTGCCGCCTCCGACACCGCCGCGCTGGGTGCTGCGTTTCAGATTCCAATCGAAATTTCCGTTCGCCCGGCACCGCTCATGCCGCAACCGCTGAGTAAACTCCTTCCGGCAGACGTCCGTGCCGCCCGCCGCCAAGCCAAGCGTCGCCAGAGCATCTTCCTCGGGATCGCCGCCATGGTTTTACTCTACCTTGGAATCCTCGGCTGGTTCGGTTACGGATTGTGGCGAGACTATTCCGAGACCAAGAAGCTCCTCGCCGCGGCCAAAGCCGCAGCTCCCGAAGGTGCCGCCTACACGCTCCATCTCGCCAAGTGGGATGAACTCGCCGATGCCCTCGAACTGAGCAAAGCCCCTGTCGATATCCTCAGCCGCATCGCCACCAGCATTCCGCCCAGCAGCGGCCTGCGCCTCAAAATTGCCGATATCAATGCCGAGAAAATTACGATCACCGGCGAAGCCCCGCAGCTGCCAGCCGTCAACTCATTCAGTCTCAACCTTAATAAAAACCCGGATCTTACCCAGTTCCATTGGCAAACTCCAGAGCCCAACCAATCAACCCGTGGCTGGGAATTCAACTACACCGCCGAAATTCAGACCACTCAACCTTGATTTGATCATTCACCGACAAAACCGGACATTTCCGGCATTCAATCATCAGCAAGTCTTCGTTTCTTAACTCTTTTTGTGCTTCATGTCCGCCCGTGAAAAAAAACTCCTGATCTTCTTCGCCGTCGCTGGATTCGCGATCCTCAATGTCCTCGTTTTCAATTTCGCCGCCACCAAACGCCGGGAAGTCAACATCCAGCGCAGCAATGCCACCCAACAACTGGCAACTGCCGAGGACTTCCGCAATCGCAGCGAACAAGTCACCGACCAGATGGCTTGGCTCGCCGAACATGAACCGAAACCCGCCGCCAACCAAGACGTCCAAACGCTGCTTCAGCAACTGGTCGAGCGCGAAGCCAAGGCAGTCGGCCTGACCATTAAAACTCAAAAACCCCAGCCTACCGACGCCAGCCCCGGTAAATATTACCACCGCGCCAAGCTCCAGATTACCGTCACCGGTAGCGAAGAATCCCTTTACCGCTGGTTTGACCGCCTCAACATACCGGATCAATTCCGGATCGCCTCACAAATTCGCTGGTCGCCTAACTCGCAAGACGACACCAAAATTGACTGCACCGCGACCATCGAACAATGGTTCGTCCCACCGCCATCCGCGTAGAAAACCCCACTTTGAAAACCTCATTTTTCATCCTCTATCTTGTTGCTGGCGTCGCCTTGGCGGATTTGCCGAAAAAGGCCCCAATCTCCCGCTACACCGGTTTGTGGAGCAATTCTCCGTTCACCGCCAAACCACCGCCACCGGTTCAAGGACCTGATAACAATCCTCTCGATGACTACGCGCTGCTCGGCATCTCACCGATCAACGACAACAACGGCTATCGGGTGACCTTGATCCACAAAAAAAAGCCTGAAGAACGAATCACCGTCGATTCTAACAGCACCAAAACCAACTTTAAAATCCTTAACGTCACGCGTAAAACCGGCGATCCACTTAGCACCGTCGTCCAAATGTCTTCCGGCACGATGACTGGCACCGTCAGCTTTGACCAGAAACTGCTGACTCTGGCCGCCGCACCCGCCGCCAAGCCAACACCGCCAATTCCCGGCCAAACGCCACAACCCGGCCAAGTGCCACCGGCACAACCGCAGCGCCAGCCGCGTCCGCGGGTCGTTCCTCCACCGGCTCCCTAAGCCTCCGCTCAAAACTCAGACCACTGCCGCACCCGCAGCAACCCATCCCGCCGAACGGCCATCGCGCTGCGGCAACTGATTCTTCCATCTTAAATTCCACGTTTTCCCATGTTCTTCGTCCGCTCCATCGCCTTCCTGTTCCTCGGTTTTGCCACCGCTTTCGGCCAAGCCCCCGCCGAGGCAGCCCCCATAATTCCGCCCAATGAGACGGCCCCACCCGGGGTGCCGATCCCCGGGGTGTCGCCACCGCCACCCGCCGGAGCGCCCGCCACCCCACCACCACCCGCGCCTCAGCCCAGCATCCCCTTGGCTCAGACTAAAATCACCGCTGACATCAACGAGCCGAAACTCAGTGGCAACGCCCTCGCCGGTCTTTACCACACTTACACGGGCCATCGCGTAATCGTCTCCGCCGCCGCTGCCATCGCCGAGTTCTCTTTTATCCAAGAAGCCTCGCCCCAAGACCCGCTGACCTTCGCTCAAGCCGCTGAGCTCCTCAAAAAAGCCGCCACCATTGAAAACTTCGTGTTTGTCCCCGACGGCCAAGACCCGAATCTCGATATCCTCACCTTCGCCACCAGCGGCCTCCGCCCCACTGTCCGCGGCGTCTCTGTCTACAACGAAAACGACCTCCTTCCTGCGGGCGATGCCGTGATTTCCTACGTGATGAACCTGAAATTCATCAAACCCGCAGAGGCCCTCAGCACCTTCACCCAAGTCATCGGCCCGTTCGGAGCCTACGGCTCGATCGCCGCCGTCGCCAATGCCTCAGCCGTGGTCATCACCGAAAATACTTCTCTCATTCGTAAGCTCATCGACCTTAAAAAAGAAATCGACAAGCCCGGCTCAGTCCAAGGCTCGCGCTTTATCGAGGTTCGTTACGCCGACGTCACCGAAATCGCCGAAACCCTCACCACCCTTCTCACCGCCCAACAGGCGAACCAGAAAACTGCCGGTATCCAGCGTGCGGCAACTCCTGTCCCTGCCGTTCCTGCTGTTGCCGGCCAAGCCGCCGCCAGCAACGGCAGTGGGGAAGAAACTCCCGTCCAAATTATCCCTGATCCCCGCACCAATCGGATCTTCGTGATGGGCCGCCCACTCGATCTGGTCTTTGTTGAAGGCTTAGTCCGCGAATTCGATGTGAAAACCAGCGATGAAAATTTCATGCGGCGCAAACTCCGCTTTCTCACCGTTTCCGATTTCTTGCCAATCGCTCGTGATGCACTCACTCGCGCCTTCAGCGGCAGCGGCGGTGGCACGAATGCCCAAGCTGGGGCCACAGCAGCCAACAAAAATGGCGCTGCCAGTGGCGCAAATAACAGTGGCCGCAACCAAGCGAGCAACAGTCAAGGGAGCAGTCGCAACAGCAGCAGCGGGGCCAATTTCGGCGGCTCGTCCGGCAGCAGCGGCTCCAGCGCCGGCGGCGGCAGCAACACAGTCCTCTCTGATCCCCAAGTTGACTCAGCTCCGGAGTCGGCTCTCGTCGGTCGCACTCTTCTCGTCGCCGATAACATCACCAACTCAATCGTGGTCCAGGGCCCACCCTCCAACTTAGAAATTATCAAACGCCTGCTCGACCAAATTGATGTGAAACCCGACCAAGTCATGATCTCCACGGTCATCGGCCAGTTAACCGTCAATGATTCAAAAGAATTCGGCGCCAACTACCTCTTAAATAGCAGTAAATTCAGCTTTGGGGGCGGCGGCGCCAACGGCGGCACCACTGCCGGTACCACGACCGGCACCAACTTCACCACTTCGGTCCTGCCCCACTTTGATCCTGCGGCCATTACCGGCAGCGGACTTCGCGCCCTCGGAACCGTCGGTGATCTCAGCATTTACCTCAAGGCACTTCAATCGAGAACCGACTTCACAGTGCTGTCCCGCCCGAGTATTTTCACCTCCAACAACCAAAAGGGAATGATTTCTAGCGGTGAAAAAATCGCAGTTCCCACCCAAGGTGGTACCAGTGGTGGTAATTACAACAGTGGCACCAGCATCCAATACCAAGATGTGGCGTTGAAGCTGGAAGTGATTCCACTGGTGAACTCAGATAACGAAATCACCATGAAAATCTCGCTTGTAAACAACGAGCAAAATGGCACGCAAGTTATCGCAGGAGCCGGAACTAACGGTGGAAACCTCACCGTCCCTAAAATTGCCACGCGTGAAATTCTGACCACTGCCACCGTGCCCAACGGCCAAACCATCGTCCTCGGCGGCTTGATCGTCGGTAGAAACGGCCAAGACAAAAGTGGCATCCCGATTCTCTCGGACATCCCCTTGCTGGGTAAATTGTTTTCCACCACCACCGATAGCAAAGATCGCAACGAGCTGATGATCTTCATTCAGCCCACGGTGGTGAAGGGCGGCCCCTCCCTCGACGCCGTCCAAACCGACATGGACTCCCGCTACAAAGTCTCCGGTAAGGTCCGCGAAATGGCCGACGGCGCGGGCACTTTGCCACCTTTGGATGCGAGTCCTCCGATCGCCGATAAAGGCGGTGCCGCCAAACCGGCCGCTCCCCGCCAAACTCCGCCAAGCAGCCCGGTGAAGCCCACGATCCGGTCGTCGTTCCACCGCTAAGCGGCTCTCGAGTTGGCAAAAACTTCAGGTGGCCGATTGAACGCTGCCTGAAGTCACGGCCACTTTTCAAATCCAAGCCATCGTTAGTTCGGCAGCTTCACCGGCTCGCCAAGGTAGATCGGCTGGGTGTTGAGAAGATTGACATCAAGCCACATTTTCACCCGCGCTCCGACCTCCCGAATTTGGGTTTTAAGCCCGGCTTGAGTTGCGACATCTTGTGCATTGAAGCCGTATGCTTTGATCCCATTTGCCTTCGCGAGATAAATCGCTCGCTCATTCTGAAACCGTTGGCTGATGAACAAAATTGAAACCGCGCCGAAAACCTCCTTCGCCCGCACCACCGAATCCAAAGTCCGTAAGCCCGCGTAATCACAAACAATACGCTCGGCAGGAATCCCTCGCTCGCTGAGCGCCTGCTTCATCTTTTCCGGCTCATTGTAATAGCGCGAACGATTGTCTCCGGAAACAATCAGCGTTTTCAATTTACCCGCCTTCCATAGGCGCACCGCCGCATCGATCCGATAGCGGAAATACAAGTTCTCGCGGCCGTTCACCCGGTCACTGGTGCCGAACACCAAACCGACTTGAGTCGGCGGCACCGCCGCAACTTCGCTAAAAAGTCGCCCTCGCGAAGTCCAAAAGGCGCTAAAATAGGTGGCCGCAAGCCCACTCAATATCAACAATAGCCCCAACCCGAGCATCCAGCCCAAGCATCGGAGCCACCGCCAGATCCCTCTTTTTTTGGGAGGCTTCATGGAGAGTACGTCGTGGATGGATCTCGCGGGCGGGCGGGGCATTGCAACCAAGATTTCAAGGAGCCCACCCGGTCCCCCCTGAGTCCCGCCTCCGGCGCGATCACCCGCAGCCGGTGGCCCGTTTCCACAAATCGCAGCTCTGCAAACCGCCCGAGCAACTCACCATCGACTTGCACCGGCACTTCGCGATCGGCGCGAACGACAAATTCCTCCGCCTGAAAATAACGCGTCGACGCCACCCGATCGATCCCGCCGAAAGCCAGCCCACGCAACGAATCCAGCACCAACCGATAACCCGCCTCTTTGTAAACCAGCACATCCAGCTTGGAATCATGATTGTTGGCATGGCGGAAAAACTTAAACGGTCCGCCGTAGAGCGAGCCATTTCCGGCCAGCACCGCCACCCCCTGCTCGCGGCGGCCATCGGCGCAAATCACTTCCAGCTTTGGCGGCCGCTCCCCTAACACTTTGACCGCCGCCAACAAGTATGCCAGCGGCCCGAGCATTTTTTTCAAATCCCACGAAGTTTCCTCGATGACCAAGGCGTCAAACCCGACCCCAGCCATCTGGACGAAGGGAAAACCATTCGCGCCAAACAAATCCACCTCTTGGACCCAGCCGCGCTCAATCACTTGCATCGCTTGCTCCAACGAATCACAGGGAATCCCCATTTCCCGTGCAAACACATTCATGGTCCCCGCAGGCAAGACCCCGAGTAAAGTCCGCGAGCCCACCAAGCCGTTCACCACCTCATTGAGCGTGCCATCACCGCCAGCTGCGATCACCACCGGCTCGCCGTGCGCCGCAAACCGCGCCGCAAGCTCACGCGCTTCTCCCGCATGGTGGGTCGGATACAATTCCAGCCGATCTGCATGGCTCTCAATAAATCGCAGCACCCGCCCACCCTTTTGGCTACGGGCCTTCGGGTTGAAAATAACCGGGTATCGGTGCGGCACTGCCATGCCAGATTCTTCACTGATCCGCAGCATTTCCGCAATCCGATTTCACTTCCCGTCGTCAATCCGCAGGTCTCGGACGATTTTCATCTCCGCTCCTTCAACCTGAAAATTCACGCTTTTGGCTCTAAAGATTGCATTCAGCGAGTTTACCCATAAAATCCCACTTCGGATGTGGTTTAATCCATCGGTTGTTGCGATTGTTTCGGTACTGACTTTCGGTTCTTCGTTTGCGGCTGAGGAACGGCTTGCCGATTTACTTGCTGACCCGACCACTCGACTCTCGAACCCGCCGGATCGGGCTCGCCTCGTCGCTCGGCTTGGCCAAATCGAGAACACGCGGCGCCAAAATTCCCGGACTCATGCCGCCCGCCTCGGCTTGCCGCTGCGTACCGTGCAGCCAAACGGCCGCGTTCAGGAAATTGTCGATTTCGACGGGGAACGCCCGCTTTATTTCACCACCGGTAACCTCAACGCCGCCATTTCAAGCGGTGCCAATCTGCTCCAGACCTCACCCTATGCGCTCACCGGCTCTGGGGTCACCATCGGCCTCTGGGACGGTGGCTCGGCACGCAGCACCCATCAAGAATTCGATAGCCGCGTGACGGTGATGGACGGCGCAGTCTCCATCGACCACGCCACTCACGTCGGTGGCACTCTCATCGCCTCCGGCCTGGTTGCCGCGGCTCACGGCATGGCCGCCAGCGCCACCCTCAATTCCTACGACTGGACCAACGACAGCTCGGAAATGGCCTCCCGCGGCGCGACCTACGCCGGCGAACCTGGTAAAATCTACCTTTCAAATCACAGTTATGGCGTCGTCAGCGGTTGGAACTATGTCAACAGCGGCTTCCCAACCCGGCTCTGGGAATGGTATGGCACCGGTATCACCGCCAGCGCGGTCGAGAGCGATTTCGGCCGCTACAATGCTTCTGCCCGTGACAGTGACGCGCTGGCTTTTAATGCACCTTACTACCTGATTTTCCGCAGCGCTGGCAATGAGCGCGCAGATAACCCCGCTAC
This sequence comes from Akkermansiaceae bacterium, assembly GCA_043782285.1. Classification (GTDB taxonomy): domain Bacteria; phylum Verrucomicrobiota; class Verrucomicrobiia; order Verrucomicrobiales; family Akkermansiaceae; genus Luteolibacter. The sequence continues at coordinate 14,869 of JAYWAR010000403.1, forward strand.
CGGAGACCCCGTCGCCCTATCACCGGGTAGTAGCTCAGTCGTCAGCTACAATCCGACCACTCATCCCGCTGGCGATGGCAATTACCGCGGCGGCTTCGAAACGATCGGTTACGAAGCCCTCGCCAAAAATGGGATCACCATCGGCTCAACCGCCGACGCGGTCACCAATGGGATTCGCGATCCTTCAAAGGCGACTCTCAGTTATTTTTCCTCGTGTGGCCCGACCGACGACGGCCGAATCAAACCGGATCTGGTCGCCAACGGCGAAGCACTCTACTCGTCGCTGAACGCCAGCGATACCAGCTACGGCAGCTACAGTGGCACCAGCATGGCGACTCCAAACGCGGTCGGCTCTTCTGCACTTTTGATCCAGCAATACTCGAACTTTTTGCCCGGTCAGGCGATGCGGTCCAGCACCCTCAAAGGGCTGCTCATTCATACTGCCGATGACTGCGGCACTCCCGGTCCCGATTACCAATACGGCTGGGGCCTCATCAACGTGCAAGCCGCGGCAGATCTCATTCGGGATCATGATAGCTTCCCGAGCAAACAACGAATCAGCGAAAACCAACTCAGCTCGGCAATCGTTAGCCGCACTCAGTCTTTCGTTTGGGACGGCATTTCCGAAGTCTTCGCCACCCTCTGTTGGACCGATCCGGCAGCCACTGCGGTCACCACCGCCGACTCGCGCAGCAGCCGACTTGTCAATAATTTGAATCTGAAAATCATCGCCCCTAACGGCACTGAATTTTTCCCTTTTGTGATGCCTTTTGTCGGGACTTGGACTCAAGCGGCAATGAGTTCACCCGCCACCACTGGGATCAACAACACCGACAACGTCGAGCAAGTCCGCATCGTCGCTCCGCCTGTCGCTGGAACCTATCAAGCCGTTGTGAGTTTTTCCGGGAGCTTAGTCAACAATAGTCAAAATTACTCATTGCTCCTCAGCGGCTCGGCAGGTGAGCCGGTCACCGTCCCAAGCGCGCCAACCAACTTGGTGGCGACCCCCGCAAACAACCGAGTCAGCCTCACTTGGAGTGCTGCCAGTACCGCGAATCGCTACCAACTCAAGCGGTCTATCAGTCCCGGTGGGCCCTACACCACTCTCGTAATTTCCAGCGCTTTGAGTGAAACCGATACCACCGCGTTTAATGACACCCGCTACTACTATGTCGTTTCCGCCAGTAATGGCAGCGGTGAAAGCGCCAATTCGGCAGAAGTCAGTGCCCGTCCTTTTGCGCTGCCCTCGACTCTAAGTATCGCATCGTCAATCGGGGCCTCGGAGATGTATGACACGGTGGTAAACTTGACCGCCAGCGTCGGTGGCGGCACGGCCAGTGGCACCGCGACTTTTTACGATGCCGCGACACTCCTCGGCTCGGCAGCAGTCAATGCTTCAGGCCAGGCAACTTTGAGCACTCGCACCTTTACGATCGGCAATCACAGCCTCACTGCAACCTACTCGGGAGACACTACGCTCGGACCGAGTCTTTCGAACACTTTGGTTTATACGGTCACCCCCAAAGCTCTCAGCATCACTGGGGTGAGCGCCGCCCCCAAAATTTATGACGCGACCACCACCGCAACTCTCAGCGGTGGCACTTTGGTGGGCGTAGTCAGCGGTGAAACAGTGACCTTGATCCCGGGATTGGCTCGCTTTGAGAGTGCCGATGTTGGAACCCGGATCGTCACCGCCAGCAACTATACCCTCAGTGGTCCACAGGCGGGAAATTATGAGTTATCAGCCCAACCCACAGTGGCCAGCGCGAGGATCACGCCACGGCCCTTGCGGTTAACCGGTAGCCGCCCCTACGATGCCACCACCACCGCCACCGCCGCGAATCTAACGATCCAAAATAACCTCGATGGACCACTTCTCACCTTAAGTGGCGAGGTCAAGCTCGCGGGCATGAATCTCGGATTACAAACGATTTTAAGTACCCAGCCAGCCAGCCGCGTCCAAGTCGCCACCGCGAACACCGGCACCAGCACCAGCACCAGTTTTAAGCTCACACTCCCCAGCACCCCAATTCCTGGAAACACCTTGGTCGCGGTGATTGCCACCCGCGGCACCTCTCCAAATCGAGTGGCGGCCATCACCCAAGCCGGAGCGGTCTGGACCCGTGCAACTCAAGCAACCAATAGCAGTGGTACGACCACCGAAATTTGGTTTACCTCGAACCTATCAGCCGCAGCAAGCTCTCTTACGATCAACCAAGCCTTGTTGCGTTCTGCCGCAGTGGTGATCGAATATGCTGGGCTGCTTTCTAGCGACCCCTTGGACCAAGTCAATAACTCGACTGGCAGCAGCACCGCTCCCGTCAGTGGAACCACCGCGATGACGCGCCAAGCGAACGAATTGTGGATTGCGGCCATTGGTTTCGCCAACAGCACGCCGACTCTCGGGAGCTTTCTCAATAGCTTTAGCTCAGTCGCGAGCGCCCAATCTACCCGCAGCATCGTGGGCAGTAACGCTAAAGTTTACGCCTTGGAACGCAGTGTAAACCCAGCCGACACCGCCTTTAGCGGGGGCTCCCTCAGTACTTCCGGGACCTGGTCCGGAGCGATTGCGAGCTTCATCACCGCAATGCCCGGAACCCTCGCTTTGGGCGGGCCTGCGGCAGCAAACTACACTCTGATAGGTGCTAGCGGTTCGCTGCTCATCACCCCCGCCAACGACTGGCTCTCGTGGTGCAATGCTCATTTCACCGCTGCCGAGCAAACCGCCGGTCTCGCAGCTGAAAATGCCGACCCCGATTTCGACCACTGGCCAAATCTTGCCGAGTATGCTCTGGGCAGCGACCCCCGCCAATTTACCCCACCGCGGATTCCCACTCTCGACGCCGACGGACTCTCGATCACTTTTTCCCGTCCTGCCAATTTACCAGACGTTCTTTATGGCGCTGAATCTTCCACCGACCTCAGCACTTGGTCGCAGCTTACGCTCGAAATGTTAGTACCCGGCAGCATCGAAACCCTGCGCGCCCGGCAACCATTCGACAACCGCACTTCCTCTCAGCGCTTTCTCCGCTTGCGCTTCACACGACCCTAACGGCCATCTGGGATCAAGCTTTCAAAACCACAAAAAAGCTTCGAGTCGCGCGGCGGCTTGGCCGGTAGCGGCAACTCATGGTCGAGATGCTTGCTGCAAATTTGCTCAAACTCTTCAGGAGTTCTTGCCCGCCGCATCTCGTACTCGAAGTCGCCCTCCAGCCCATGACTGATATAGGCAAGCGTTTTTTTCATCCGCTGAACATGCGCCAGCGGGTTAAATTTAGGCGTCTCGCGGGCAATCTCAGCAGAAAGCTCTAACACGTATTCCCAGAGGTCGCGGTAGCTCGGAATCGGCGCGGGAGATTTTTTGAAGGCGGCAGTGAGCTGTGAGAAGATCCATGGATTGCGGATGGCACCCCGGCCAATCATCAGTCCAGCCGCCCCGGTTTGTGCCAGATAAGCGAGCCCCGTTTCCACATCGACTACGTTGCCATTGGCGATCACCGGACAGGGCATCACGGCCACCGCCGTTTGCACGCAGTCGGGATGCACCGGCGTCTGATAGCGCTCTAACACGGTGCGACCATGAATGGTCAGCCCATCAATCGCGTGGCGACGGAAAATTTCTAGCAACTCAGGAAACTCGTCAGCGTGGGTATAACCGATTCGGGTCTTGACCGTGAATTTCCCGGGAATTGCCTCGCGCAGCGAACCAATCAAGCGGTTGAGCGTCTCAGGGTTGCGCAACAAGCCACCACCGGCATCCTTGCGACAGACAATGGGTGCTGGGCAGCCGAGATTGAGATCGATCCCAGCGATCGGATGTTTCGCCAGCTCCTGCCCAGAGCGGATCAGGCTCGCCAAATCACGACCAATCATCTGCGCGAAAATCGGCCGACCCGTCGCATTTTCGTCGATTGAACGCAGGATGTAACGATTCAGGCTGGAGTCCGGATGCACCCGGAAATACTCGGTGACGAACCAATCGGGTGCCCCTCGCCGTGCGATCACCCGCATCAATGGCAGATCGGTCACGTCTTGCATCGGCGCAAGCACCTGCGCCGGCCGCTGACTAGGAAGAAAATCACGCATAGAATGAGACGCTCATCACAACTTGATCGGACAGTGCCACTTGCCAACGGTCAAGGAATTCGATTGACAATCAAAGCTTGCTGCCGATTCTGGAGTTCAATAAATTCAGACAACACCTCAAATGGATACAGATTTATTACACACCGAAAAAATTCTTGCCGATCGCAAAACCTTTTATCTCGATCTGAAGCAAAATGTGCGCGGAATGGTGGTGAAAATCACCGAAGACGTTGGCGGAAATCGTGACACCATCATGGTCCCCGCAGAAATTCTCGGCGATTTCATCGCAGCACTGACTGACATCAAGGCCACCGCCGACGAGCAGGCCTGATCCGAGTGCGCACTTGGAAGGTTTCCCGTGGGTTTCAGCTTGCGGAAAGTTGGCGAGCTGGAAAAGCTGAATGACTTTAAGTTCCATGTCATCCCATCCATCCGTCAACGTCGCGAGGCTCACTTATTTGTTAGTGTGCGAAGCCGCCGGGGTGGCGATCGCCCTCAGCACTCGCGGCACTCTTGAGATTTCCACCCTAACTGGCCTACTTGGCGGGTTGGCGATCGCTGGAATTTTTATTGGGATCGAGTCTTTGATGAAAGGCTTCACTTTACGCGGTTTTTCTACCGCCAGTTTCGGGCTTGGGGTGGGTCTGTTTTGCGCTTGGTTGCTGACCCGAGTCGAAATCTCAAAATTATTAGAGTTAGCCTTCAGAGACCGCTTACAAGATGAGAAAGGCGTCTCGACGATTCAACTGGATGTGTTGGTCAACGCCCTGCGCCTCACCATCGACATCACCCTGTTCGCCAGTCTCGGATTTCTGGGTGCGGTGTTAGCGCTGCGCAGCAATCGCGACGACTTCGCCTTCATCATTCCTTATGTCCGCTTTCGTCAGGACGCCGCATCAGGCCAACCGGTGGTCCTCGATCCCGACGCGGTGATGGATGGACGGGTCCTGAGCATTTTCCGCTCAGGCTTCCTTCACGGGCGGCTGATTGTTCCGCGCTTCGTGCTCGATGAGCTGCAAACGAGGGTGAACTCAAATTCAAACGGCGAGCGCCAACGGGCCCAACGCGGCATGGATGGTCTCGAGCAAATGCAAGCGGCTGCCGACATCCAAATTTCGATTCACGACAGCCCGCCTTCCAGGGAGTTGGAACCACTCGACAGCCGCCTCATTCAAGTCACCCGCTTGCTCGGAGCACGCTTGATGACCCTCAATGAAAATTTGGCGAAAGTCGCCAAAATCCAAGGTTTGGATGTTCTCAATCTCCACGAACTCGACGAAGCGCTCAAACCAACCGTGGCGGTAGGTGAAAAAATCCGAATCGCGCTGGTCCGCACCGGGAAAGAAGAGCATCAAGCGGTCGGCTATCTGTCGGATGGCACCATGATCGTTGCCAACCACGCCGTCGCCAAAATAGGCTCGACCGTCGAGATCATCGTGCTCAGCACCTTGCAAACCACCAGCGGCAAAATAGTCTTCGCCGAGCTTTGCCTCGCCAGCTAAAGAATTGCGCCAAACCCGCCCGCCACACTCAGCCTTTTTTGGCAATCTGCTTGCGAAACAGCGGCACCAACTCGGCATCCATCCATGTGAATGCAGCTTCCAGCCCACCCTCAAGATAGATTTTGCCGATCGACGCCTCCACCCGCGTCGGGTTACCAAAGGCGCTGAGAAAATCGTTAGAAGTCAAGCGCATGAACCACTCGCCATCCATCGAATTGCGCTCACGGAGGACAAATTGGCGGGCAAATAGTGCGAGGACCGCATCGCCCACCCAGGCGGCTTCTCGTTCATGGCGGAGTTCTTGATCTTTTCGGCTCACGTCTGCAGCATGCACATTCTCAAAAATGGCGCACGATTTTTTGCAAGCGTTCTCGTTCGATCCGATCACGCAGTCGGGTTTCGGAATCGACATCCCAGTACCCCGGCTGAAGCTCAATGAACACCGAGGAATAAGGCAGCGCGGTCGGCGTGCGAATCACCAACACATCAAAGCTGCGGTTGGCGTCTTCCATCAAAGTGAGCAGCGATTGTTGCTCGAGCTCAGTTGTTTCGTGGCCGTGAAGCGAACTTTTAAGCCGCTTGCGCAAATCATCGATTCCCGGCGCAAAATCATTTTCCACCGAGCGCAACTCGCGGGTTAAATAAATCTGCGGCCGCACACTCTCGGTTTTTTCAAGCGCTTTAAGCACGTAATCCAAAACCTCAGGGACCTCGGCCGTCGCCTTCACTTGGCGGATTCCGGGCCGGTTTTGGGCGGGAAAAGAAGCCTCAGTAATCACGATCCAATTCCGATAACCCAACTGCCCCGCTTGTCCATCCACCGCCCCGTGCCAAGTTTGATCGCTTTGAATTTCGGCACAGCCTAACGACCACAGCGCCGCCCCCAGAACCAGAAAACCACGACCAAAAACCATGGCTTTTTTATGCCTTATTTTGCCCCCCACTGTCAACGCGTTGCCGCTGCTGATTTCAGCCCAGTAAGGCATTCCCCAACGAGAGATTTCAGCCCGCGGAACGCGCATGGAACTCTTGCGCCCCAACGGGCATGCGCGTCAAGTTAAGCGAGGAAATCCCATGTTCCGTTGAAACTCCGACGTTTTTGCCGTTTACCGTAGCAGCAATATCTGACTCGCACCTTTTCAAGGTCGATGGTTTCCGGTGTAGCGCCTGCGTCGGTGTTTGAGCCAAAAGACATGCTCGAATTTACAGTAGCGATTGGCGATTTCCGGAGCGAAGGGAACAGCCAAGTGACGGATGCAGGTGCGTGATTTGTCGTTCATGAGCACTTCCAAATCGAGGTTTCCGCGGAGTTTGAGAAGCGCGGAGAGATTCATCGGAAGCTGGGTTTCTGGATTCAGATCGATCATGCCGGTCTTGTGCCGACACATGAAATCTGCGCCTTGATCCATGTGTCTTTGAATCTCGCTGGCCGTGAGATAGCCTCGACCGCGCAGCACCCGATCCCCTTCCCTGATCTCGAGTTCAGCGGCCGCGGCGAGATCATGCTAGCTTGGGGATCCTAGGAGGCATTCCTCGACGAGAGAGACTGGCAGATTGAGGGAACTAATTTGCCGGATTTGCGTTTGTCGAAGCCGGAATCGTGGGCAGCGTGGTCGTGGAATTCTTGTGAGAAGAGGACTGCTCCGATCGACAGTGAGTTCGGATGGGTTTGAGCCAGCGGGGTGTCAGGGTTCAGGTTTGCTCAGCTCGCGACACGAACTCGATCCCACGTCATGCCCCTCGCCTCATCCAAAATAAAAGCCGTACGGGGTGTCCACCCACATACGGCTTTCTTTTGTCCTTGGGATCGCCGGAATTAGCGATTCCTATACAGCAATTCCTATTGCACTTTTTATGGGCTTGGGGGCGCGAACTGGACTCGCAAGCGTGAAAATAATTTTTTCGTAGTTCTGGGCATTACAGCTTCGATTTTGCTCTCATCTTGGACGCAGTTCAATTCAACCCATGGGTCAGTAACCCCGAGATCATTGGAGACTTCAATGCAGTAACTGATTCCAAGACTGGTGGCAGCTACCGCGCTTTTCTTGAATGAGATTACATCACCACGCCAAGTCCCGGTAGCCCCCCCCCCGGAGGTTGGATCCAACTGAAGGGCGTATTCGATCCCGTTCGGGATACCGTTTTTGTTGGAGTCTGCATCCACTCCTCCGTTGACGCTGTTCATCAGAGACCAACCGCCAAAATTGACGGACCTTAACTTGTAAAAGCCGTCCTTTCCGGCTCCAGGAAGCGGATCTCCGCCAAACGTGGAGTTTGTGAAGGCGATGGTCCCAGTCTGGTTGTATAAGTATTTAAACTCACCATTTCCCCCATACGCCAAATCGGAAGCGCCTCCCAATTTGTAGCTAGCCCATTCGCTGGCACACCACGTGTAACCTGATGGTCCCACCGGGTCCGCCGACAGAGGCCGCAGCTTGTAAAAACCGCTTTTCCTAACTCCCTGTGCTGGATCACCCCCAAAGGCAACGTTACTGAAGGTGACGGTGTCTCGCATATTGAAAGCGTAGATGAATTCGTTACCTCCACCATACGCCACGTCACTGGGTCCTTGTAGTGTATAGCTACCCCCTTCACTGGCGCACCAAGTGTAACCTGCCGGTCCCACTGGGTTCACCGTCGCAACAACTAGCTTGTAAAAACCGCCTTTTGATACTCCTTGCGCGGGATCACCAAATATGGCGTTGCTGAAGGTGATGGTTCCGACCCTATTTAGAGAGTAGATGAACCCGGTGCCTCCACCATACGCCACATCGCTGAGTCCAGGCAGGGTGTAACTCCCCCCCTCACTGGCACACCAAGTGTAGCCTGGCGGACCTACAGGAATGACCGCAGGCGCCAAGGTTTTGTAATAACCTTTTTTCGATACTCCAGGGGCAGGATCACCACCAAAGGCTGTGCTTGTGAAGACAGCGGTGCCCGTGATGTTTCTGAGATAGGAAAACCGGCCATTTAAACCGAATGCCACATCACAGGGTCCGGGCAGTATGAAACTACCACCTTCATTGGCGCACAATGTAAAGCCTGCGGGTCCTTCGATGACATCTTTGGTCGTCTGGGTCACGGCCACTCTGCTGCTTGCCGTCCTACCACCGGAGTCTCGAATCGTGCACTCAAACTCGTAAACTCCTAACTGGGTGAAAGTCACCATGCTGGATTTTGCGGAATTGGAATTATTATTACTGAACGATACTTGGCCTGGTGGATTCCCAACGGTCGCCCAACTATAGCTCAGGCTTGCTTCGCCACCATCATCGGCACCGAGAACACTCAGCGTGGCGGTGGTGCCAGCTGTTAGGTTGGGCGTCGCTGCTGCCGCCATCGCGACCGTAGGACTGAGAGGGTTGCTGATAGGTAAAACAGTGACTTGGGCAGACCAGCCAGTTTCATTCAACGAGATATCGCGTGCCTTGACCCGATAGCTGCTGCTATACCCTAACGCTACACCTGTTTGGGTCCATACAGGGCTGCCGATCCAGCCCGAAGTGATGCCACTTGTGGTGTTTTCAAAATAGTAATCCACCGAGCCGGAAGCATCGCTGGCGGTGGTCGCCGTCATGGTGATGGAGTCCACGCCAGACACCTGAGGCGTGATAGCGAAAGACAGCGTGTTGGGAGTTGGCGGCGTGGTGTCACCAGTGTCTTCCTGTCGGGTGACGATGGGAACGTAACCCACCTCTAAACCGACAGGAGGTTGCACCAGAAGGCCTGGATCAAATGTGGCTAACGCGCCGGTGGTGGGCGGTGCCATGTAGTTCCGGTCAGTTGGCCAGCTCGTATGGATCTTCTCGGCGAGTGCCTGCAGCTTCGCTTTCTTATCTGCACTCCAATTGTATTGCTTGAATGATGGCTGATCGATGAACCGATACCAATAGTAGGTGACCTTTGAACCGTCCGAGAGCTTGACTGTGAAGGGACCGACCCGGCCCTGCGGCACCCAAGTATCCCCGGTAGTGGGCGAAGTGTAAGCCCCGCCTCGTGGTTTCCGCGGGAACTCGGCGGTCAGCAATTTCGTCTCGCTGGGGACACTCGCAGCAGATACAGGGACTCGTGTCCCGTTCACTTCCTTAAAATACTGTGGAAAAATCCCCTTTGGACTCACCTCGCTAGCCTTCCATGCTAAACCCCACACATTTCCGGAGAAAACTTCATTATCGAAGACATTTTCAATGCCCACAATTTTTTCTCCCCCTTGGTCATATCCAGTGCCAGTGCGTCTTAGCGTGGCCACAAATGCACCATTTGAATTAAACACTCCCGAACACACTGGACCGCCGTCCCGCCATGCTTTAAATGAGTCATAGAGGGCTGATTTTGAATAAAACATCAAATCTTGAATCAGCGGAGTTTGCGAAAGCTCATTCACCGGAAACTGCAACTTCGGTATTTTACAGTATTTGGTTCCTTGGCTATCGACGTTCTCAAAACAGGGCACTGTATTGACTTCCATGGCTCCACTGCTGGCAACGCCGGCCCTCGTATCAAGCCCCCGCCCATAGTCATAGGGATAGTCATACACCTTCGCAATTTTACTCCACGTCTCTGGGATGAAGAATGCGATAGGCCCTTTAAAATTCGCGGAATTTAAGAAACAGGTCCAAGATTGATCACCCGTGGGAGGATCTTGAGTTAGAGGTTTTGCAGGTGTGGCATCTGTAAATGGTAACGCCATGTAGGCATATCCGAGAAACTGACCGTTAGGATTTCCCGCAAACGGCAAGGCATCTGGCGGGATTAAGATTCGATTGCTCAACTGCGCAACACCCAGCTGATTGTCAGGAAGTGCCTCCGAATTATAAAAAAACGACCAACCTGGGGAAGCGAGCTCATAATCATAGCATTGGGGAGTCGAGTTCATGCTGAACTTAGGCTTGCCGCTTGGGAAGTGACTCCGAGCCCAATAACCTAAGCCACCTTCCAAAGTCTGGAAGACGTCTCCCCAGGTGGGGCCGCGTTCCGCCCAGTTGCGTGCGAGCGAACCCGGCGGCGCGAGTGCGGTATCCTTATCATCCGAGTTGTCGGGTAAGACCCATGTGCCCGCCAAACCAATCTGAAAAGACCCTGTCGGATTCTCGCTCAGTGGCCATACTGCCGAATAAAAACTCATCCCTGCACCGAATCCGGGAGGCGGTGAGTCGGCACTGTAACCGATGTATGTATTCAAACCACCATTGCCCTTGAAGGTCTGGCCTTGTGCGACTTGATCAGCGCAAAAGCATACGACGGCGAACGCGGTGACTTTCTGTGAAAATTTCATCAGTAAAGACACAACAAATAAAATCGGCATGTGGCAAGTCGAAAAACTCAAAAACCCAGAGCGACTGGCTAGAGCGTA